>CAYUMT010000169.1:0-1562 GCA_964446015.1 Hadarchaeota archaeon (SeqCode) | reverse complement strand
TCCACATATTCCTTGTCGTCGTATGCTCCCACTATCAGGAGCTTTTCCCGAGGAAGACTTTTGAAGGCCTCCAACTGCAGCTCGACCCTTTTCGGCGGCGCAATCCGCTGCACCGACAGGAAGAAATTCCCCGAACGACGGTGCCTGAAGCGTTTCAAGTTTATCGGCACGCCCACCACTTCCGCGTCTCTGTCGTAGTAGTCCTTGATTCTCTTCCTCGTGACCTCCGAGTTGCATGCGAACACATCGATCTTTCGTACGGCTTGCTGATCCAGCTTCCTTATGAACCAAGCCCAAGACTTGAAAGCCTGACGCTGAAAGAAAGGATACCTCCCCTTGATGAAACTGTAAAGGTCGTAAAGCGGCCTCACGACGGTGTTCTCGAAGTGAAGCTGCGGGTGGTTTTCCTTATTCATCCCGACATGTTTTGCCCAGTCGCCAGATGACATGATCAGGTCATAATCTGAAAGGTCCATGCCCCTGAACTTCATGAGGGTTTCCAACTGCATCAATCCACGCCGACGGAATTTCAACGGGTGGGAGAATATTTTCATCTTTTTGAGTTCTGGGTATGTCATCTCCGGGACGTACAGTGTGGTCCATATATCCGCGTTGAAACCCCTGGCCAGGATAGCGGTAGACCTATCCATCCCGCCCTTGGTGAAGAGGAAATCGTAGACGACGGCAGTTTTCATTTTCACACGCTTAAGAGGTCGTTCCACGCTCTAATTAATGGTGCGATTGTTTTATTTTTCACCCGTGTCCAAGCAAATCCAATAGGAGCTTCTCGTTTGCTGTAACGTTCTTTTTAGCATCAAGGTTTTCAACGGCGTGTTCCCTGGCATTCGCCCCAAGTTTATCCCTGAGCTTATCGTCTTTGAGCAATTTTATTATGGCATCCGCCAAGTCGTCTGGATCCCTCTCGGCCACGAGAATGCCAGTCACATTGTTCTTAACATACTCGGGTATTGCTCCGGAAAAGGTGGATACCACAGGTGTGCCGCACGCCATACTCTGGAGGTTTACCATCCCTATCTGCTCCCTCCATTTTTTTGTCGTTACGGATGGGGTTACGGTCACTTCAGCTGCACGGAAGTACGGAGGGAGGTCCTTGTTCTTCACGGTTCCCAGAGTTATTACATCGTCCTCAAGATTGTTTTCCCTGCTGAATCTCGCTATATCGCCACGGAGTGGGCCCTCGCCGATTATTACGAGCTTGACATCCGGGAGGGCCTTCTTGACCCTCTTGAAAGCCGGGAGCAGATATGGCACGCCTTTTGCTTCGTTCAGCCAGCCGACAAATAGAATCATGCGGCCATAGGATGGTTCGGAACCGCTCCTCTTTGGATTAAATTCTTCGACATCGACCCCCCATGTCCCCCAATTGCGACGCACCAATTTTTTTTCTTCTATACCAGCGTCCAGCAGATTCTTCATCGCACCTTTATTGAGGCACAGAATCACGAAAGCCCGATTAGCGTATATCTTGAGGTACCTCTTCAACAAAGGGCTCAAAGCGCCGAACTTCATTTCAGGTGGAGTATTTTCAAGCATCGGAAAGA
>CAYUMT010000168.1:0-1594 GCA_964446015.1 Hadarchaeota archaeon (SeqCode) | reverse complement strand
TGAGATACTTTCTCCAAGGAATATTTGACTCAGAGGGATATGTAAACGACGATTACTTGAATTCAACAGTCACAATAACTCAGTCTAAACGGGAATTCGTTGATGAGATTTCCGAACTTTTTAGAAAAATTGGCATTAACTTCAATAAACCAATTTTCCATAAAACTGAAAAGGGAACGTGGTATACTGTAAGAATAAGGAAAAAATCGGAATTACTTAGATTTGCGTCGATGGTTGGCTCTGCTCATGTAAAAAAAAGGAAAAAACTTCAAAATTTGGTGATGAAGATTGAGAAAAACTGGAACAGCGGAGCTCCCGCTCCACGGCGGAGCATGTCCCTCTTGGCTGTTCAAAATGATGGTTAGGCTTTCCAGAACGATATCGGAGACTATAATTCTGGAGTATGGATCTAAAGAATTTCTCAAAAGAATTGCTGACCCTTTTTTCTTTCAGTCACTTGGATGTGCGGTGGGCTTTGACTATCATTCATCCGGTCTGACTACTACCCTTACAGCTTCATTGAAAGAAGCTCTTGAACCAAACCAAATGGGCGTCGCTGTTTGTGGCGGCAAGGGCAAAACCTCTAAACTTACTCCGGGGGAAATTGAGGGGCTAGCCGATATTTTTTCCCTATCATCTAGGAAACTCGACGAGCTGAAGTACGCAAGTCGAATGTCCGCAAAGGTCGACAACGCCTGCGTACAGGACGGATATCAACTGTACCATCACACGTTCATCCTGAGCGAGGACGGGGATTGGTCGGTGGTCCAACAGGGCATGCAGGGGCAGTTGGCCAGGCGCTACCACTGGCTTTCGGACGATATACAAAGCTTCGTTGAAGAACCTCACTCAGGGATAGTTGGCGACAGGAGAGAGGAAGTTGTTTTAGATATGACGTCTGGGGGAAGTGAAGAGTCGCGCAAGACGAGCGTGGATTTGGCGCGAGAAAATCCTAAAAAATTGTTGTCTAATCTGCGTGAGGCAGGACAAAGATCTATTGATGAATACTTAGGGATAAACCGACAGGCACTGAAGCTGGTAATGCCCAAGTCACACAACATAACAAAGTTGACGGGTCAGACCATCTCTGCGCTGCAGCGAGCGTACGAACTACAGCCAGAGAACTACGAGGAACTCGTGGCGATAAGGGGGATCGGCCCAAGGGCGGTCCGAGCCCTTGCCCTCGTATCTGACCTCATCTATGGGGGAGCACCATCGTGGAAGGACCCGGTGCGGTTCTCATTCGCACACGGAGGAAAAGACGGCGTTCCCTACCCAGTCGACAGAAAGACCTATCAAAAGACAATAAATATCCTTGAGAACGCGATTGCTGGTGCAAAGGTCAACCAAGGCGAAAAGAGTAATGCGATTCGTAGATTGCACGAATTTATGGTGTAAAAAACATACGTTATATTTTTCAACTTAAGATCACGTCGAGTTAAAGTCCTCACGATTTGGGACACAAATATCCTAGCGAAACATTAATACTATATCGTCAATGTTCAAATTGGGGAAAATATGGTAAAAAAGTTTGAAACCTCTGAAGTAGAGATTGTTGAGGTAAAGGAAGTCAACTTGAAAGAACCTCTGGTTA
>CAYUMT010000167.1:0-1660 GCA_964446015.1 Hadarchaeota archaeon (SeqCode) | reverse complement strand
CCAGTCCGACCGCTATGCAAATTAGAATTAATAGTACAATAATTAAAATTTCCATCTTGATCTCTCCAAACTTTCTAGTCTAAACCTTACTTAATTAAAATGCTTAGTTATTTTTTGGGTACAACCTAAAGTGCAAATCCATAATACCTTACCATACCTAAAAAATCGTTGGCGAACTCTAATCAAACGCTTTTTTACGGAAGTTCAGCAATCCTTATCAATTTACTGCAATACGTACTAACGGTGAAAAAATGGAACAAAAAGCTGACCCGTGGAAAATATTCATGGATGAAAGACCCGATGTTGTGAAAGCCTACCAAGAATTGATGAAACAAGTTAACAAAAACAACGCCCTCGATGATAAGACGATGGCACTGATATGCGTCGGCATCTACTCTACCGTGAGGGAAGCTTACGCGTTGCGTCATTTCGTCGGTGAGGCATTGAAAGCGGGGGCGACGAAGGAACAGGTACAAGCAGCGGCCCTACTGGCTTTCAACATGGGAGTCTCCTCTGCAGAACTGAGCTTGCCCATAATCCTCGAACTCGCCGGGAAAGGTAAACAAAAATAGTTCCCATCTAACAATCTTTGGGGAAGCTCGATTTGGAGATAGCAGAGATCGCGATGGGGCATTTAAAATCACGACCACAATAATCTAGGTGCCTTTGAAACTTTGCCGGTAAATTGGTGACTAAATCCCCTCTCCCGCACCATAGGATTCATGAAGCAGTCTAGGTATTTTTTACGGATTTTTTCCAGAAAGGAGCAACCGCAGAATCGACTAATGCCACTCATGAGCTGCTCGCTAAGTATAAGGCAATAGATATGGGTTCGGTGGTTTCTTCAAGCCTTCCGTGGATAAGTCAATAGAGGAGTTGGCCCGCTGGGAGTCGAAATTGCATACTATTGTTTTATTTTGTATAGTTTTACAGCCGTTCCACCCATGATATTTGCCATTTCTTTATCTGTTATCTCAGGCAGGCCGAGTTTCCTTGCTACAGAATTGACCTGTTTGTAGACATTGGGAAATGAAGCTGTGCAAATGTTCTCAGAACCATAAAGGACTTTGTCGATCGCGTTCAGAGATTTTAGCTTTAGGAGAGCCTGATAAAGATACTCAGGCCCGAAGCCGCACCAATAAGCCATATCACAGTAGAAGTTAGGATGCTTGGCAACCATACATATGGCCTGATCTACCCAAGGATATCCAAGATGGGCAACGATTATCTTCAACTTTCTGAACTTGATACCAACGTCATCAAGCAGAATCGGGTCCTGATACTTCATAGGTGCGTTGATTATAGGCGTCCAACCCATATGGAAATGTAAGGGTACATCCAACTCGATACATTTTTCGTAAATCGGATCCAACCTCTCATCATTGGGAGAAAAGTGAGTGTACGTTGGCGAAAGCTTTAGACCCACTAATCCCAAATCCTTGATACTTCTTTCTAACTCCAACACAGCTGCCTGAACATCCCTAAGAGGGTCCAAGGCAGCTTGTCCGTAAAGCCTACTAGGGTATTTTCTAACCTCGGCTGCCACGTAATCGTTGGGTATGAATATTTCGTGCTCCTTGGGATAGTCTGGGTGAAAGGTAGTCCTTCGAAAGTCTCCCCCTTGAACAATTCCTATGTCAATCCCAGCTTTGTCCAGCAA
>CAYUMT010000166.1:0-1715 GCA_964446015.1 Hadarchaeota archaeon (SeqCode) | reverse complement strand
CAGCCTTCCTGAGGGATATTTTATTTCTGTTAAAGTATTCAAGGACCTCTTCGAAAGATTCAAGGAGCGTTTCTTTTATCGTGGCATAGGTCTCCTCTTTTTTGGTCCTAGTCCCGGACTTACCCTTGCGCCACTCATCGTAGCTCGCTACCACCCCTCCAGCGTTGGTGAGGATATCCGGTACCACCCTTATACCCCTCTTCTCCAATATTTCGTCAGCCTTTTTTGTGACCGGTGCGTTTGCGCCCTCCACCACCAACTTGGCCTTGACTTTCCCCGCATTCTCTTCAGTTATGACTCCGCCGGTCGCAGCGGGTATGAGCAGATCCACATCCAATTCCAATAAATCTGGGTTTTCCAAACTTTTGCCGCCGTAACCGGATATTCCGCCGTACTTTTTGACGTGATTTCTAAGTTCATTTATTTTTATGCCATTCCGATCAATTACGCCACTATTCCTATCCGTGACGGCGACGATTTTTCCACCCAACCCGGATAGAAAATCACATGCCCAAGAACCGACATTTCCAAAACCCTGAACCGCAATTGACACGTCGGATATTTCCTTGCCCAGGAATTCTTCCACGGCGCGTTCAGAGACCGCAGCGACGCCATTACCCGTGGCCTCCTCCCTGCCCGGTAGGCCACCGATGCCGATTGGCTTCCCTGTGACGGATTCCCTGACATGTGTCTCACCAAATATTACTGACATTTCACGAGGACTTGTCCCCAAGTCAGGTGCAGGTACATAATTGCCAGATGTAAGTTCGTACCTGATCTCGTGGGCAAATCCCTCCATTATCAATTTCTTTTCATCAGAGGGGAGGTCGCTTTCGGCGGCGATGCCAGACTTCCCGCCTCCGAATGGCAAATCCATCAAGGCGTTCTTGTACGTCATTATTTCCGCAAGCTGTATGACCTCCTCAAGGGTGACGTCGCTCGACATCCTTATCCCTCCCTTGCAAGGCGGCCCGCGCGCGGCATTGTGGTATACGACGTAAGCATGAACTATCTTGTGTCCCGGAGGTAGGTGCCTTCTGATCCTGAAATGAATTACTCTGTCTGGCTCGCTAAGAAGCATGAGGGCTTTTTCGTTCAAGCCGACCAAGCGCACTATCTCCTCGTCAAGCAACAATCATGTCACCAATTGCATGAAGATTTTGTAGCTATTAATTATAGCGGGTTAAAAATATCAAAATTTCGAGAGGTCTTTATTTCCCACTAGACGCCAGAGCTTGACGTACGCCCCTTGAGGCCCTTACAGCCTCATCGGGATCTTTAAGGATATGCCCAGTGGCCACGCAAACTACGCACTCGTCCCGATCGATGACTTCCTGCCGCACAAGCTTCTTTAGCCCGGCGATCGTGGAAGCGCTAGCTGGTTCAACCCCAATGCCCTCCAAGCGGGCCATGAGCTTTTGAGCCCTTACTATCTCGGCGTCGCTGACCGCCTCCGCAGTACCTTTCGAAGCCCTAACCGCGCGAATCGCCTTTGGTCCATTCACTGGGTTGCCTATCCTGATGGCCGTGGCTATAGTTTCTGGCTTTTCCACAGGCTTGAACACGTTCAATCCACGTTTTATCGCGTTAACTATGGGTTTCGCCCCATTTGCCTGAATCCCAACCATCTTGGGTATTCCCTCCGTTAACCCTACGGAGTCAAACTCGATGAATCCCTTATAAATCGCCCAAATGTTAGCACAATTGCCCATCGG
>CAYUMT010000165.1:0-1740 GCA_964446015.1 Hadarchaeota archaeon (SeqCode) | reverse complement strand
CTCACGATGACAAGTTTATAGTGATAACATGCCGGATGTCGGTGTTCATTCTAAGGGGGAGGTGGACCTGCCGTGCCTAATCAAGAGGCTCAGGACCGACTTGGGCAAAGAAGTCGGAGCAATAGGCTGTTTCGTTGGCGTGGTCAGAGGGGTGGATAGAAATGGGGAGTCGGTCAGGTATCTTTCGTACGAGAAAGCCGAGGATGTTATGAAGAAGCTTGAGGGAGTGGCACGCGAGGCGGAAAGTTGGCCGAATATAAAGAGGGTGATGATACACCATGTCGTCGACCAGCTCGCCCCCGGCGAAGACGCGATATATGTGTTGGTGGCCGGCGTTGGACGTGCGGAGGTCTTCAAGGCGCTGCCGAGGATAATGGATATCGTGAAGTCTGAGGTCCTGATATGGAAAAAAGAAGTCACGGAGAAGGGAGAGCACTGGGGCCATGAGATCGGTCACAAAGAGCGGCGGTCGTAGGATAGTCAGAACTCCGGCAAATTCGCTTCTGTTGGGGGAGATGCCCCGTGGCTGTAAGCTCTGCATAAAGGGAGCTAAATTGGTCCTTTTTGTAACGGGGCTTTGCCGACGCGGATGTCCATACTGCCCTATATCTGAGAAAAGGCGCGGAAAGGATGTCCAGTACGCAAATGAGCGTCCCGTTCATTCCGCATGCGACATATTGGATGAAGCCCGGTCGATTGAAGCCTTGGGCACGGGCATAACTGGCGGGGATCCAGCCCTGAGGTTCAAGCGTGTCCTTCGGTATCTGCGTTTGCTGAAGAGGAATTTCGGATCAGGACATCACGTTCACCTATATTGTTCAGGCAAGCTGTCTAGGGCGCAACTGCTTGCGCTGAGGAGAAGCGGACTTGATGAAATCAGGTTCCACACATGGTCAACAGAGCCCGTTAAACGTGCGTTGGAGACTGGACTTTTCGCAGGCGTGGAGATTCCAGTGGAACCGGGTTCCTATGGTAAGCTCACATCATTTCTAGCCGCGTTGGATAGGATATCCTGCAAATTCGTCAACCTAAACGAGCTTGAGTTTTCCGACACAAACTTAGCCCATCTTGGGGCCAAGGGTTTCATTGCCAGATCCGACAGTTCCATGGCCGTGAAGGGAAGCGATGGGGAGGCCGTAAGGGTCATGAGGTGGGCAGCGAGGAAAACCCGTTTGAACGTACACTATTGCCCCAGCGCCTTGAAGGATTCGGTGCAACTTAGAAACAGGCTGAGGCGCAAGGCCAGGAACGTAGCTGAGCCGCATGAAATTATAACTCCTGATGGGCTTTTGGTAAAAGGCATAATCTTAGGGTTGCGCTCTGAAAAGCTTTCCAGAATTAAGTCGCGCCTAATGAGGGTTCATAACATCCCGTCCGAGCTGATAGTAATAGATCTCCGTAAGAGAAGGATAGAGATGCATTGGAAGGTTGCGGAGAAGTTAACCAGGATCGAGCGCGGGCTTAAGTTCGCTCTGGTTGAGGAGTACCCCACTTACGATAGACTTGAAACTACCTTGATCCCGCTCTGATGTATTCCTTGCAAAGTTTCACGTAGTTTTGTGCCTGCTCGCGTATTCGCTTGAATTCCTTAGTGTTAATGGTCCTGAGCGGTCTCGCGGGTATGCCGACCATTACCGTGCGCGGAGGTACTTCCACGTCCCGCAAAACAGCCGCTCCAAGTCCAACCATCGAGCCCTTCCTTATCCTTGCGCCGTTGAAGACCAAGGAACTCCCGCCTAT
>CAYUMT010000164.1:0-1839 GCA_964446015.1 Hadarchaeota archaeon (SeqCode) | reverse complement strand
CTTACAAAGATTTTGAGAAAGCAGTTCAGAACATCCCGAACTCTGGATATGGAACAGCAAAGACAGAAGTGCCAAGTAAAATGATGCGAGAAATGAGACAACAACAAAGTCCTCGCAGATGAATGAAAAGATACCGCCAACTTCGGCTAAAACTTGTTACCAGAAATTGCGGTTTTTAACTGGCGGGCAAAAATACCTAACATGGTCGAGCTGCCGTTCGACAACGAGGCCGAATACGCCCTCGACATAAATTTGAGCGGGGAGGGTTTGGCGGTGGAGGTAATCGACGACACCGCCGCGAAGATCGAGCTACGTTTCCACGCCCCGCAGAGAAGCGGGAGGCTGCGGTACGTGCGAATATTCGACAACCGGGGGGGGCTGCTCTTCCAGCGCGATTTCCTCCCTTCCCCTCTCGCGCATCTGTCATTTTTAGGTGTGGTTGAGAAGGGAACTCCCAACGCTGTCGAAACTCCTCCGACAGCGGCCCTTCAGAAAAGTCCGGGTTCGCCAACCGAGATTCTCGTCGAGCTCACGAACTACTGGGGAGCGTCGAGGACGGTGAAGGTGGCGATGCTTCCCTGGGCCCCCGCGGAGGGGGCTGGGAGGAACATCTGGGGCTGGCTCGTCGCGGCGGGGGCGTTCATCGCGGCCTGGATGGCATTCATCAACTGGCTGAAGAGAGGAAAAACACGTGCCTATCCGTCTGTGCGTCATCTTTTCCAAAAATGCAACATTATCTGTGGGTTCGAGTTTTGAGCTTGGTTTGCGATAACTGTCATCGGATGCTGCATAAGGGTAGGGAATATCCGTTTACCTCGATCAGTTAAAAAAAGATAGAAAAACAAAAGACGAATCATTAAAAGTAGTTTAGGAATTCTAATCTTTTTGTGATAATTTTCGCCGGGGGACGGGTCGAGGTGAAAATAGACACGAAGGGACTCAAACTAGTACACTATTTATTTATCTTGTATAACTTTACAGCGGTTCCGCCCATGATATTTGCCATTTCTTTATCCGTTATTTCAGGCAGGCCGAGTTTTTTTGCCACAGAATTGACCTGTTCGTAGACCCTGGGAAATGGAACTGTGCAAATATTCTCAGAGCCATAAAGGACTCTATTAATCGCGTTCAGAGATTTTAGCTTCAGGAGGGCCTGATAAAGATACTCAGGTCCGAAGCCGCACCAATAAGCCATATCGCAGTAGAAGTTAGGGTGCTTGGCAACCATACATATGGCCTGATCTACCCAGGGATAACCAAGATGGGCAACGATCACCTTCAACTTTCTGAATTTGATACCGACGTCGTCAAGTAGAATCGGGTCCTGATACTTCATAGGTGCATTGATGATGGGGGTCCAACCCATATGGACGTGCAGGGGCACATCCAATTCGATACATTTTTCGTATATCGGGTCCAACCTCTCGTCATTGGGGGAAAAGTGAGTATACGTTGGCGAAAGTTTTAGACCCACCAATCCCAAGTCGTTGACACTTCTTTCCAGCTCCAATACAGCTGCTTGAACATCTCTCAGCGGGTCCAAGGCAGCTTGTCCGTAAAGTCTATCTGGGTATTTCCTGACCTCAGCTGCCACGTAATCGTTAGGTATGAATATTTCGTGCTCCTTGGGATAGTCCGGGTGAAAGGTAGTTCTTCGAAAGTCTCCCCCTTGAACAATTCCTAGGTCAATCCCAGCTTTGTCTAGCAACTCCACGATTTCCTTTCCCCCCTGAGACGTAAATTCTTGTCCAAAAGGTCGGTAAAGCTCTTCGGCCCACCACTTCGGCACCTGGGCGGGTATTTGAGCCAAGTGAAGATGAATATCAACCGTAGTCATTT
>CAYUMT010000163.1:0-1972 GCA_964446015.1 Hadarchaeota archaeon (SeqCode) | reverse complement strand
TTTGCCCTGAGCTATACCAAGACCGTCCTCGACGGCACGCCCTTCGTCGAGGTCAACCCCTACTTTGAAAAAGCTGCCCGGGACGGCGGTTTCTATTCGGAAGACCTGATGAAGAAGCTGGCTGAAGGCGCTCACCTCGCCGATATCAAGGATGTACCGGAAGAAATCAAGAAACTCTTTGTCACCGCCCACGAAATCACCCCCGAATGGCACGTCAAAATGCAGGCGGCTTTCCAGCGGGCTACCGATAACGCCGTTTCCAAGACCATCAACTTCCCGCAGAGCGCCGCGCGTGAGGATGTCGCCAATGCCTACCGGCTCGCTTACGAGGAGGGACTGAAGGGCATTACCATCTACCGCGACCGCAGTCGCGATACCCAGGTGCTGACGACGGGTAAGAAGGAGAAGACCGAGGATACCCCCAGGAAGCTGTCGCCGCGGAAGAGACCCGCCGAGACCAAAGGGACGATCGCCCGCGTCAATACCGGCTGCGGCTCTCTCTATATCACCGTAGCCTACGACGATAAGGGTATCTTTGAGGTCTTCGCCACCCTGGGCAAGTCTGGCGCCTGCGCCGTTGCCCAGCTGGAGGCTATCTGCCGCCTTATCACCCTGGCTCTCCGTTCTGGCGTGGACGTCGCCTCGGTGGTCAAGCAGCTGCGCGGCATACGCTGTCCCAACGTAGCCTGGGAGGGGGGCAAGTCCGTTCTCTCCTGCGCCGATGCCATCGCCAGCGTCCTGGAGAAGCACATCGATAGTGAGAACGAGCTCAAGCTCGAGGACTACGGCCTGGCCAAGAACATGGCCGGCCAGTGCCCCGAGTGCTCCAACATGCTCATCTATCAGGAAGGCTGCTACCACTGCCCCGCCTGCGGGTATACGAAGTGTTAGGGGAGGTAATGTAATTGACACAAAGAAAATATAACAAAGGTAGAGAAGCCGAAATGAGGCTTGCTCGTTCTTTAAGAGCAAAAGGCGCAAGCGTAAAAGTAAGCAAAGCCAGTAGGGGTGCCGCTGACCTGAAAGTCACATTCTCTACTGGTACAAAATGGAACATCCAAGTAAAATCCTCAAGTCGAGGAACCCCCGCATCACCATCTGCAAAAAATATAGGTAGATTGAAAGAAAGCGCTACGAAAAGCGGTGCAACTCCTGTGGTAGCTAAAATAACCCCCAAAGGCGTAAATTTCACATCAGCGAGATCTGACAGAAAACTATCACCCCCCTCACGTAAGAGGAAGTGAGGTTATAATGCCGAGGTCTCAATTAAACGACATATCCAAGACAATTATGGAAATATATAGAACAAGCCCCGATGCGAAAATCAAGGTTCGTGGGTCTGATGGTTCATACATAGAGATAGACAATAGAGAACTAAGGGACGTTATTAGAGGAAGAGAAAACTCGATTCCTAAAATAGACAAAAATGTTTTTCAAGAATCCTTTGATTACTTGAATAATGCAAAATCCAGATTTAACACAAAGACACCCGAAGGTTATTCCGACTGCAAGACTAATTGCAGATGTGCTTTAGTGTCTGCTTTGAAAGCATTAACTGGAAAGGAAAAGGTTGATGAAGCGGTAACAGAGCTCCATAAGCAGAAGATAATTGGAGAAAGAGAGGGTGAATTTATAAAATCATTTGACAATTTATTAGGAATTCTTCACGGAATTGACTCTAAAAAAGGTCCACATCCACCAATGACACGAACAGAATACGATGCTGAATTCGCTCTTAATATTACTACTAGCACTATAAATTACATTGTAAATCAGTCTACGCAACCTAGGATTATCTGAAACTTAAATATTTCCTCACAAATTTCCTACTACCAATAGAGTTACTTTTTAATCATCTATATTTTTTCCAAAACCAACTACACCGGCGTGTTTAAGAGGGGCGGAGCCCCTCTTTTCCTTATTGGGCGGGCCGGGCGGGAAAGAATAATCCGGGGAGGGGACGGACCGTGGT
>CAYUMT010000162.1:0-1976 GCA_964446015.1 Hadarchaeota archaeon (SeqCode) | reverse complement strand
CGATTATGGTTATCGGGCCGGGCGTGAATTTCTTGAAAAGGGCCTCGGCAGCTGGTGTCAGCTCCGCTATTTCGCGCGCCATCCCGATTGAACTGACCGCGATTGATATGGGGCTCTCCAGCGGCCTGGCCTTCGCCATGAAAACCTTTGCAACAGCTTCATCTGAAAGGGCGTCGGCGCCCAACCCGTAGACGGTATCGGTTGGATAGACAACGAGGCCGCCCGTTTTCAATGCCTTAACAGCTTCGGTCATCGCGTTCCTTGGAGCCCTTCGCCCTACTTTGATAACTTTGGCTATCACAAGGCCCACATCAAATATTGCGGATTTTCCTCTCCAGTTCTTTAGCTACTTCCATCATCCGATTATGGGTTTCTGCACCGATTTTTTTCTCGTCTATTTTCTCAAATTTCTTGGTGAGGGTTTCGTCATCCTCTGGCTTGAGCACGTGCCCCGCCATCATGAAGAGCACATTATCCTCCTTGTCGATATGCGTTCTGATGAGACTGGCATAACCGCGCACATTTTCGACCATCCCTTTTTTGGCCCCTTGATCACCTTTACTGTAGCGCTTTGTTGCCTCATCCAGGCCCTTGACGTAATTTCTACCTAAATCGTGTTCCACCAGCATCACCGAGATCGGGCCGCCCACCTTGGGGATTCCACGTTTCTCCAACAGAGGGAATAGCACATCCTCCTCCTTTCCGTGGTGGCAGCTGTCGGAGAAGGTCCTAGTGAACTCCAAGAAACTTTCGAATACATCTGCCGGAACCTTTTTTCCCGATTCCATTTTCTTTGCAGATGACTCCAAGGCGCCGATAATCCGTTCTATCACCCTGTGTTCATCCTTCAGCATCTCTATTGATCTCATGTTCTTCATTACATCGCTCCAAGTCTGGCTAAAAATAACTTGTGTAAGGATTGTGGTATCTTATGACAATTTAGAAAGGGAAAAAGGCCTAGACTTCATGATTCAACCCTAAAGTTTAGGCAATTTTCATAAAAGCGTTAAAACTTAACCACCAAACCCAAACTCCGTCAGGAGTAGGTGCCGAGATAAAAGGATAAACAACCTACGGTTTGCCCTAAGTGCAAGTCGCCCTACTGGGACAAGCCGAGAAAGGTTGAAGGAAATTCACGATAGAGCTGGGTTGGTGGTGCTAGGAATAGATATCCAACCCTCGATAGAATAAAGTTGAAAATCCAAGAATCAATAATACAATGCCCAATATGTTGACATTCCTGTCATTGCTCAACAAAAGATTTATCAAAAGCATTAAACCACCCACTCCGATAACTACAAGGCCGGCTTTTATGGCGGCCATACTTCTGATGGGGGGCATAATTCCCATATCGACCATTTTAGCTACGGTAAAAGGAATATAAACTTACCTAAAGCTCAAGGCAGTTCTGTGACTATTGCTCCGTTAGTTCCTTTTCTTTTTCCATGTCATTCCTAAATTCATTGTGAAATGTTTAAGCGTTTGTTTGGGTTCAATTTTCTCAAAGCGTCAAAAACTAGCGTCAAAAAATAATAACATACCACTATCCCAACTTGCTGGTGCGGGGGGAGAGATTCGGACTCTCGAAGACCCTGCGGTCACAGGATTTCATAGCCTAGCTCTTAAGTTTGGCAGTGGTTATGGCCACACCTGCCCTTTTGGCCAGGCTCAGGCACCCCCGCGGAATATGCTCTATTTACGTAAGCAATAAAACTAGCGCCCCCGTTTGTGGGCCTTTCGATAGATGGCACGATACTTCTTGCGCTTCAGTTTTTCACGCAGGTCTCGCTCGAGCCCCTCTTCATTTTTCAATCTCATGCGATCAAGTGGTGCTCCGGCCGGGAATTTCAGGCTTTAACCATTTGAACCCGGGGCAGTGGCTCGAGAGGCCACTATGTTTGACCGGCCTACACTACCGGAGCACCATCCAACTGTGTTGCTCGAAATGTAAAAGGTTTGATGGCGGGCCCGGTGGG
>CAYUMT010000161.1:0-1989 GCA_964446015.1 Hadarchaeota archaeon (SeqCode) | reverse complement strand
TAGTTAAGCTCTTCCCCACGGCACCCTTCAGGACGGCCGAATCTATCGATAAGGCAATAAGACTGTTGCTCGCCAATCCAAAGGCTGACTCGGTGCGCTCGGTGACGCCTTGCTCTGAGCATCCCTACAAGATGTGGGTTGTCAAGGGCAATCGCCTGCGTTCGTTCGTCCCGCTGGGCAAAAAGCCGAGGGAAGCACATACTTTATCGTACCAGGTTCTGCCGAAGGTTTACATACAGAACGCGGCCATTGACGTGACAAAGCCATCCAACATCTGGGCGAAGAAATCAATCACGGGAACCGAGATAATACCATTTGTGATGGATGAGATGGAATCAATAGATGTGAATACGTCGTTGGATTTCCTCTTGGCCGAGATTGTACTTAAGAGTGGCCTTTACCTTAAAAAGAAAAAGTGATTTGCGCGAATTCGTCGATATCTATACTTTGTTAAGCGCGAGTCCTTTTCAAAACCAAGTGGCCCTCTTATTAAAAATTGCGCCCCCCCTGTCTCGGCCTCCAAGTTATTCCGTACGTACTCCGTGTATGAAACGCGGTGGCCCAGCGAGTCTTATCCATACTCCACCACCAGCTTGGGCCAGCTGCCGTTGTTCTAAACGTTTATCAACGTGCCGTCGGAGTCGTAGGAGTAGGCCATGTTCTCCGTGACCGCCCCTCGATAGGTACATACCTTAGTATTAACCTTAGTACATACCTATAAATATGAGGACGTTGATTGTTAGATGGTTGATTCAGATGGTTGGGCGGGTTATAGGAGTGAAAGAGGCGCACCGAAACTTACCACGGTTGCTCCGCGATGCTGAGGCTGGGAAGCAAATCGTCGTCAGCAGAAAAGGGAAGCCGGTCGCTGTGGTAATTGGGGCCAAGGAATACAACAGCATAATGGCGACCCTCGAGGAGATGGCAGACCCTCGAGCCCAGCGCGCGCTTAAGGAGGCTCAAGAGGACTCAGTGGCGGGAAGGATCTACACCTATGAAGAAGTCTTTGGACACCCTCAGCCGCGGTTGAGAAGAGAGGCCGGATGAGCCAATATCCATCAGCACGACATGGGCGTCTAAATGGTGGAAATCACTTTTACCCGAAGGGCGATGCGAGACATAAGAAAGCTCCCGAAAGATGTGCAGCGGCGGATGGAACTAGCGATGGACGAACTTTTGGATGACGTTAGGGCAGGCGACAAACTTCATGGCGGATGGAAGGGGTGCTGGAAACTACGAGCCGGGGATTATCGGATTATCTACAAAATAAAAAGCGAGGCGTCGGTTGAAGTCCAGTATGTCAAGCACAGACGCCGGGCATACAAAGGACAATGAAACTCTGAAAAAGTTAATATTCTAATTGCCCCAGGGTATCGTATCCGTACTCCACGACCAGCTTTGGCCATTCGAGGCGGTTCTCCACCCTCACCAGCTAGTTCCCTTCATTGAACGTTCAAGAAATAATAGGCCACAGTTATTCATGTTCCCCTAAAAAGTTGAGGATATATTTTCCAACCCTCTCCCCAGTCCTACCGTCTAGCTTATAACAAAGCTCTTTGACAATTTTTGCACGTCCACCTTTGTCGAGCCCGCGATTGTCCAAGTACATGTTTATGTGTTTAATCAGCTCCTCCGCGTTGTTGGCCACTCTGACTCCCCCGCCTCTAACAACGACGTCATAGTGTTCATATTTGAAGTAACGAGCCGCCGATTCTGGGAGTTCTCTCTGCACATAGCCATCGAAGGCGATATTGACGACAGGCACGTCGAACGCTAAAGCATCGATTGTAACGGTCGAGGCGATATTTACGACGACATCACTGCAGGCCAAGAGGTTGGCGTAATGGAGAATGTCCTCCTCGCCGAGATATCTCTCCCCCATCGACTTCTCGAATGTTATAATATCTCCGAATTGTTTCAATTTTTCGTAATGATCAAGCTCGTCTGAAGGATGGAGTCTCACGTGTAAATGCGATGGATGTTTTACCC
>CAYUMT010000160.1:0-2253 GCA_964446015.1 Hadarchaeota archaeon (SeqCode) | reverse complement strand
TCCAGATGCGCGAGATATCGGAGCACGAGTCGTCGCTCCCGCAGTTTCTCCGCGACGCGACGGAGTACCAAAAGATGGGATATGACCTGATCAAGGCCACGATCACACTTGCGAAGGAGGGCAACTACACGCCCAAGTTCAACCGCACGTTGGGATACGCAGCGAAGAGACTCAGCTTGGGGTCCCGTTTTTCAGAGATAGACCTTCCGACCAGGAGCTGGATGACCAAGATGGCGTTCTTCCAGCTGGGCGAGCTCGCCGAGACGGGGGCCTATCAGACGAAGTCGTTGGAGTACCTCACAAACTTTGTGGCAAACTGTCTCAGGCTGCGCCGAGATGCCCGATCATCCATGACCGTATACAAGATCCTCGCAATGGCCACGCCGGTCGCGCTTGCGCTCATGATGGGTCTGATGACGGGTTTCCTCAAGTCATTTTCAACAATAGGCACGGGAACCGGAAGTGTTGCGCTGCCGCCCATTTTTTCGTTTGCGGTGTCCCCACTGCTGGTCGCTCTTTCCCAGGCCATAGTGATCGCCTCCGCCATCGGAGTGTCCTTGGTGGCTTCCTACGCGGCGGATTTCACGTCCAAAAACACCGTGTGGATCGCGCTGAACATAATCCTCGCCGGCGTGGGGATATTGCTTTCCGGTTCGGTTGCGGGCATAACGGGGGGATTATTTTGAAGCGGGGAAGGCAAGCTTCGTAGGCATACTCCAGGTTGCTAAAAAACATTAGAGGGGCAGGGTTTCCATCTCCAAGCGCGGTAAGCGCGTAACCCCCGAGATACCAAACTTCCTGCACAAAAAGTGAAACAATAGACGAGCCGATTGATGGCATCGATGAATGCGAGGAGTGCAGTCGGTTCGACAATTCGGACGAGATTATAAAGGTAAATGGTCTATTCTGAAGGTACATATTTAACAAAGTCAATTTAGAAACAAGCACCTATTGGTGGATTTAATGTACGACATGTATTGGTTTTTAGATTCCGTTCCAACACATGATCTTGGACTTACTAAAGACACGATAGTAAATGGAGAGGACTATTATGTTATTGGTGGTATAGAAGGCGATTTAGGAAGTATAATTGAGGTTTATGAGAAACTAGGTTTAAGTAAAAATTCCCAAGGTCGCAAATTCGTAAAAAAACCAGAAAATTTGCATCTGGCCAATACTGTTTTGAACAACCTCATCGACTCTGGTAAAATATTAGTTTTTGGAACGGTATTCTATCACTCACAAATCCCCCCGATTATCCAACAGTGGCCAGACCGATATATTTCAAGTGATAATCCAATCGAAGTTGGCATAATTGGCATGAGAGGTCGTGCATTTGCGCAAACGATTTGGATATTTATGGATTATATTTTAAAGAAAAGACCAGATACTAACCCCATTGTTTGTTTAGATAACGAAGACCCAATAATACAGCAGTCGGTCAAGTTTCATTTTAAGGGCCAGTTCGCGGGAAAACCTGATGCAGAGGTTAAAGTTCAAAGCATAGATAGGGCTAGAGAAAATGAACCCAAGGGATACATTGTTTCCGATATCGTTTGCTCTATGCTTGGAAAATATGTCAAGTTTCCAGATAGGTATGGAATTCTTGAAAAATTAATTACAAAAACCATTAAATTCGATTCCAAGCTAGAGGTGGAACACATTAATGGAATTCAATTAAGAGGGCGTTTTAGAACAGACTTAGTGCCGCAATGGGCTTTGAGCAACGTTCAACTCTTTAGGCCAACTCCGAAGTTCATTTAGCTGCGCTATAAACACGCGCTACCAATATCGCAATCCCGAACCTGTCGATTCTTATGCCGCAAATGCAGAGACGAGGAAAATCCCACAAAAATTGTGAGTGAAGCCATATTTCATCCTCCTTTTAAAGCGTACTTTTGCATCATGGGTTGTGGGAAAATGGAAAATCCAACGACAAAGGAAAAGTGTAGCGCATGCGGAAGCGGAAATGTGTACAGACGCGGTAAGCGCTTGACTGACAAAGAGCTGGTGTGCAGGGCGTGCGGGCATGTGAGTCCAGCGAGTCCAGTAAAAAAAGAGAGCCCGGCAAATACTGAGGGTGAGGCAAAATGTTCGACCTTATAATGTATCCGGTTTTGGCGTTGATTGTCTTCTTGTTGGTCTCTCTCACGCGTCTCGTGATGGGGTCCGAACAACAGCGCGGTGAGGCCCAGAAGAAAATAATATACTTGGTCATCGGGGCGATTCTGATCTTTACCGTGTTTGAGGCCA
>CAYUMT010000159.1:0-2275 GCA_964446015.1 Hadarchaeota archaeon (SeqCode) | reverse complement strand
GGCCAAACAAAACATTTAAATAAACAATTGTTCACTTTAATAAACGATTGTTCAAGGTAGAAAAAATGTTCGAGGATCATGCCGGAGTCAGGATTTTAAGGGTGTTTCTCGAAGACCCCGCGAATGAAATTCACGTTAGGGAGGTAGCCAATCTCGCAAAGGCTAGTCCGGGGTCCGCTAAAAAATATTTGGACCTACTCCACGGTGAAAATTTGCTCCTGAGGAGAAGACAGGCGAACCTCCTGCTTTACCGCGGGAACCTCGATAATCCCGCCTTCAGGCAGATGAAAGTCGCCCGTTCCGTTTACGGGCTCATCAAGTGCGGGCTTGTGGATTTTCTGGCGTCAGAGTTGTCCCCGACTTCGATAACTCTCTTCGGAAGCATTGCGCGGGGCGAGGATGACAGGAGCAGCGATGTGGACATGTTTGTACTCGCCAAGAAGAAGGAGCTACAGTTGTCAAAGTTCGAGGAAAAAATCAGGAGAAGGATAAATCTGATCATTTACGATTCGAAAACTTGGGAAAGAAAGGCGAGGGAAGACAGACCCTTCTACGAAAGCGTCACGTTTGGCGGCGTTGTCCTGTACGGTGAACTGCCGGTGGTATAGATGCGCCTCGAGGACTGCACAAGGGAAGGGCTTCTGAGGAGAACGAAACCGGATCCTAGAAAGGCGGTCAGGTCCCTGGAAATAGCCAAGCTGAGGCTCGAGGAAGCCGAGGCCTCTCTCAAGGGCGACATATTTTCTGGCTCCCTCATCCTCTCGTATACCGCGATGTTTCACGCCGCAAGAGGGCTGCTGTTCAGGGACGGGTGGGTGGAGAAGAGCCACGTTTGCCTGCTGGCATATTTGAGGGAAAGATACGTGCGAGTGGGGAAGCTTGAGCAGAGATACCTGTCGATGCTGGACGCAAGCAGGATTGAAAGGCACGAGACGCTGTACGGCCTTGAGGCTACAATTTCGCGTGAAGATGCAGGGCACGCGCTGTCCAAGGCAAAGGAGTTCGTGTCTAAAATCGCTGAAATTTTGGGAAGCGATTCGCCTAAGCGGCACACCTCATGATGGAAACAGTCGGCTCCTAAGCTTTGAAACCAGAAGAACTTAAAATACCCCTCGCTATCCTTAAAAAATCTTTGGCATCTTGAAGGGAGATTGAGGCCTCATCCTTTGAAACTTCGCCTCCTCTGTACATTATCTCATGCCTGCCTATCCTGTAGGAGTCAAGGAGATTGATGTGCTTGCTCAGGCGCGGATCTTTCCCGTATTTTTCCTTGAGATATGCTACCACGTAAACATGGCTCCTTTCCTTGATACCGTCCATGAATAGAAGCGCTCTAGCAGTGTGCAGCATCGCCTGATACGCCAGGGTAAATGCAACATCGAAGTACTCCATGTCAAAGTTTCCCTCTGCCCTCCCGATCAAATGCTCCGCCAAGCCGATGGTACTTTTCACCGTTTCTCTGCTCACCCGCGTCTTCACGAGCAGGCTCTTCTCAAAGCATTCGCGTACCTTCATTCAATCGCCAAATCGGCCCCGTGGAGTAAAATGTGATTTTTGATGATGTTGAGGTAAAATGTATCCTTATCTTCAGCTCTCCTCCTCCATTCCACGGGTTCGATAGAGGTGACCACGACATCCTTTTTTAAACGTTCCTCGACCTTTCTGAATGGGCTTTTGTCCGCGGCTCCATGCTTGATGACAAGAAAATCCACGTCGCTTTTTTCGTCCTGGCTTCCGTCGGCGCAGCTGCCGTACAATGCCAGGGATATTGCCCCTTCGTTCGCCCGCAGAAAGGAGCCCAGGAATCCGAGTTCGTTCAGCGCCAAGAGAATATGCGTCCTCTTGAGTTCCCTCACCAGCGGCAATTCATTGTTCAGCGAAAAGATGGTCAGATTGCCCACTCTCTCCTCGGTCAGGATCCCATCCTTTCTAAACGCCCTGAGATAGATCAGCGCCGTCCGAGGACTAACCCCCAGGATACGCACTAATCCCTTGAAGTGGACTTTGGTGCTTGGATGGGTGAGGAAGAATTCGAGGACCACCCAGCCTTTAAATTTTCTGAATTCCTGCAGCATATTTAATGAACCTATTGGTTACTTTATTAACCTATCGGTTAATTTATTATTCAGAGATATGCTTTAAACCCAAGGGACAACCAAAACGGTCACTTTCATCCAATTCCTTATCTTTTTTCAGCAAGTTAAATTGTCCGGGCTCGAGTTACGTTTGGGGATAGTATGCCGCGCTGCTCGGTCTGCGGCCGCGGGTTTCCCGA
>CAYUMT010000158.1:0-2310 GCA_964446015.1 Hadarchaeota archaeon (SeqCode) | reverse complement strand
TTGCTCCAGCGTGAGATCCCTTGTTAGCTCGCCGAGCATCTCCTCGTCCGCGTATATCCTGACAGGCACTCGCATGCCTCGCCTGTACTCCTTTGAAATCTCCCACCTGAGCTCATCTATCTGCCTTATCTTTCCTCTCCAATATCCACCGGCCGACCTTTCTCCGCCTTCCAATCTTCCACCCTTTAGAGTTCATCCCTTCGTTAAATTAGCCTTTTGTAGAATTTAGATATAAAGGCTGCTTGAACATCTCAAAATCCGTAGAACTTTTCGAAAAGATGGAACTAAATATCAACTACGGCCTGCACCGACCATATGCCTTTCTCCTGCTTAATTTCCATCATGTGATAGGTCATGGCCTTGACTGCCGTCCGTCCCGAATGTTTAGTCGGGTCGAAGCGCTCGCCCCATATCTTAGCGCTGAGCTTAAGGCCGCCTTTGGTTCCAGATATCGATACCTTGAACTTAGACATTACCAAGTTTTCGGCATCGCGAAGATAGATGAGCCTGTCGAGCCAATCATAAAGCAAGGCTTCCTGGTCCTCTGCATCCAGTTCAACTTTCACCTCCTGTTGAGGCTCGACCTTGCCAGCGTCTATCATTACCTCGAAAAGTGCAAGCGCGGCGTTCTCGAATGCCTCGGCCAGGTCACGGCCGTATGCCCTGAAGCCGATGTCCGAAGGATGCTCTACCCACTCAAAACGCCTCATTCTCTCAAGAGTTATTAGAAACCATGCTAAAATATAGATTGGCAAGTCGATGACGCACACTGGCATCACCTTCAAGACCGCAGATGGGAAGGCGTACCACTTGGAGATCGACCGCCTCAATCCAAACATTTTGACGGCTGGCTCGCCCGGCAGAATACGCAAAATCAAGGAGTACGTTGAGGGTGCTGAGATAATCGAGGGCGAGCGGGGGCTGACGGTTCTAAACGGTGAATATCGAGGACTACCAATTTCGGCCTTCGCGACGGGGATGGGACCAGCGAGCACGGCAGTGGTGCTACCTGAAGCCTTTGAAACCGTGGAGGGGCCCGTGACCATGTTGCGCCTCGGCACGTGCGGGAGCCTGCAGCCTTTCGTCAAAGTTGGGCACTTCGTGGTAAGCTCGGGAGCGGTAAGGGATGAGATGAGCACGCGAGCAGCTGTAGGGCCAGAGTACCCGGCCGTGGCAGACCCAGAGCTCGTGCCTTTGTTGGTGGCATCTGCCGAAAAACACGGCTACAAATTAAATGAAAAATTGTGGGTTGGTGTAACTCACACAAAGGATGACATCTATTTCACCGAAAGCCCTCATTTCTCTCCCGATAGGGAACTGATGAAAGCAAAGCTTGAGTCGTATAAAAGAATTGGCGTCCTCGCGAGTGAGATGGAGTTCTCGGTTTATTGTATATTGCGAGATTTTTATCAGAAACAAAAGCGGGATCGAATCCTAGTGGGGGCAATTTTGGCCGTGCTCGCCTCGGCGCCAGAAAACGGGGCGGTGGATGTAAGCAAGGCGAACAAGGACGCGATGGAGAGAGATTTAATCGAGATAGGGCTTGATGTGCTGTCGATTGCAGACCGCTTGAGAGGAGAAAAAAAAGTTGACGTCGATCTAAACCGAGTTATTCGGAAGATGATGCGGCCGCCGAAACGGTGAAGGGCGGGAAAATTTATTAGTGTTCAGGATAAACTGGAAAAGAAATTCATGAAAGATTTAAAGCCAAAAATCCTGGTCCTCTTCTACTCCTCGTACGGGCACATCTTCGCCATGGCAAAGGAAGTCGCCGAAGGAGTTCGCGAGGCTGGAGGCGAAGCGATCGTGAAACAGGTTACGGAGATAGTCCCGGAAAAGTTCTGGAACGAAGAGCTCAGGGAGGCCAAGGAGACCATGAAGGAAATTCCAGTCGCTGACCCCAGAAAGGACCTGAAGGAAATTGACGGCTTGATCGTCGGAGTGCCTACAAGGTTCGGCAACATGTGCGCCCAGATGAGGAATTTCTGGGATCAGACTGGCGGAGACTGGGCGAGCGGGACCCTAGTCGGCAAACCGACGTCGGTATTCACATCCTCGGGCACCCAGCATGGCGGACAGGAAACGACCATAATCACGACCATGATAACGCTGATTCACCACGGCTGCGTTCTGGTCGGCCTGCCCTACTCCATCAAGGAGCAGATGACCGTGGATGAAATAACCGGGGGCTCGCCCTACGGGGCCTCGACCATCGCTGGGCCTGAAGGGGAGCGCATGCCATCCAAGAACGAGTTGAAGATGGCAAAGGACTTGGGTAAACACCTTACAACGATTGCGAAGAAGTTGATG
>CAYUMT010000157.1:0-2329 GCA_964446015.1 Hadarchaeota archaeon (SeqCode) | reverse complement strand
GTCAGGGAGAAGCGCCGGCACGCGGACGACCTGATGAGCCGCCTGCTGCAGGACCTCGAGGTCGCGGGGCTGATCAAGCAGAAGCTCCGAGAAATGGGACCAGTTTAATCAAATCGTTTGGGACAATTTTACCATGATGATATCACCTATGATGGTGCGTCTAACTACCTAGGGTAGCTTTACACTTCGAACAGAATTTTTTCTTAGTCATAAGATCGCGATTGAATGTTATTCTCTAAATCGTTCAATTTACCGGAACAGTCAGCTCTCTCTAATCGTCATTCTGGTCCTGGTTTCCTAAAACTATCACCTCCTTCTGATAAGAATTCAGATAACTGTGCGGCCCAAAACCAGTTCGGCCGCCGACTTCAGATTTTTGCACCATTGTACAGAGTCTGGCTAAGAACTGAGCAAGAATCAAGAGGTTAAGCGCTCAGTTTAAATCAGTGGCCAAGGCCACTTTACTTCATGCCCCGATCTTTCTTTGACATCCTCGGCCCTTCTGTTTGCCTCTTCAATGACCTTGGCTTCATTCATTGTCTTTACAACGCGATTTTCCATGACAACCTCACCGTTGACAATAACTGTGTCTACATTGCTTCCCCGTACACGAGCGGGGATGTCGTTGATTGGGTTTAACATTGGCACCAAGGATGGATCGTTGAGATCTATAAGTATTATGTCCGCTCTTTTGCCCTTTTCTATTGAACCAGTTTCCTTTTCCCACAACAGGGCCTTTGCACCATTGATTGTTGCCATCTCAATGAGCTTATCGGTAGTTAAAAAAGTCAAATCGCGCTTAGGCAACCTATTCTGGAGCACATTTTCCATCTGCATGGCGTCAAATACATCATTAGTCTGATGCCCGCCATCGCATCCCAAGGCGACGTTTATGCCCATCTGTAACATGTCCTGAACTTTAGTATCAAAGCCCCAACCCGGGCAGTGAACAACGTTCGTTTTCGTTTCCATCAATATCTTGAGGTCTATCCCAGTCAACCATACGCAGTGACTAAAGGAAATGTGGGGGCCAACCCACCCCACTGATTTCATAAACTCCATTGGCGACATTCCGTATGTATTCCATATGTGGCCAGCATCTAACTCTGCCGCTTGAGCGAGGTGATCTGTAATACCCACATTATATTCATTTGCCAGTTGCGCGATTTCTCTATAAGTTTCGACGGAGAGCGATCCTACACTTCTTGGACCGAACCAAACCTTTATCCGCCCGTCAGCTTTGCCGTGCCACCTTTTAATCGCCCTTATAGTTTCGTTTATACATTCGTCCTTACCTTCCCACAAGCTCTTACCGATAACATTCTTGCAAGGACCAAAATCAGGCTTCTCCATGATGCATTGGCTTAACACGCCTTTTATACCGGAGCTTTCAACGACCTCGGCAAGGCCGTCAAATTTGTACCTTAGGTTTATCCCCCAATCACAGAAACCCACTACACCCGATTTAATATATTCTAAGCAGTTTAATGCCATAGATGCTCTAGCATCCTCAGGAGTCTGGGTACCTTGCATGTGTAAAGCATCGCTTAGAAAAAAGCTTCCAATTTGTCCCAGTGGAATTGTAAATGCCATGCCACGGAGCATGTTCTGATAGGAATGTGCATGGCAGTCGAAAAGGCCAGGCATGACGAGCTTGTTCTTAGCGTCTATCGTTTCAGTTCTCGGGTGCTTTCGCTTAAGCTCAGAGGATTTTCCGATATCCGCTATCTTCGTCCCATCTATTGCAATAGCCCCATCACGGATGACTCTGCGCTTAGAATCGACCGTAATTATATATTTTGCATCTTTAATCAAAAGCTCTGTCACGTTTCTCCAATTTAAAAAATACCTTGAACAAATAAAGCTTTGTGTGAGGTTGGTGGCTTGTTTTAAAACAGAATATGAATCGAGGTTATCTCGGCGACAGATTTAAAATTTGCCAAAGTTCAGTAGAATAATTTAAACCAAAAGTTATAAGTATCACCGCTACGAGGAAATTTGGTAATCTATTGACAAATGAAAAAGAAATTTTGGAAAAGCTCGCAAAAACCGTTATAGGCGGAGATGAAGATGCCGCAAAGAAGGTCGCTCAGGAGGCGATCGATGCGAAGATCGACCCCTTGGACGCTATTAAAAATGGATTTGCAAAGGGCATGGATATCGTCGGTAAAAAGTTCCACGACTTCGAGGTATTCTTGCCGGAGGTGATACTCGCGGCCGACGCCATGAAGGCGGGGGTCGCGGTCCTGAGGCCTCATATGTCCAAAGAAGATATGGAAAAATCCACGAGGGGCAAGGTCGTTATCGGCACCGTATTCGGAGATATCCA
>CAYUMT010000156.1:0-2352 GCA_964446015.1 Hadarchaeota archaeon (SeqCode) | reverse complement strand
TTCGAAGGATCCACACCCCCAAAATCCTCCCAATAAGCTAGAAAGAGTCCGGCCACCAACATGTCCGCCGTTCCCAACGGATTCATCATGTCCTTCGTATTATCTGTTGCAAAGATAACGTTCACACCTGCATCTAAGAGTTCCTTTACTCTGGTAATCCCGTTTGGTTTTCCATTGTCTCCCTTAAGATAGAGATTTGTCAATGGATTTGCAACAATACTCATTTTGGCGTCTTTTACCTTTCTAATGACTCTCCTTGCCACGTTTTCGCCAACTGCAGATAAGGAGCAGCAGTGCCCTGCTGTCACCCTCCCTTTATACCCGTACTCAAAAGTTTTCTCAGCGAGTGTTTCTAAAGTGAGGACATTTGGGTTGTTGGTTTCATCGACGTGAAGATCGATATCGGCGTCAAAATCCTTAGCTACATTAAAAATTATATCTAGATATTTTTCAGGGTTTGGGTCTCTGTAAGGCAGGCCGCCTACAAGATCGGCGCCTAAATTCATCGCCTGTCTTAAGAGCGATTCACCGATCTTCGATTTGGTTAGCGGCAATTCCGTCATGAATGCGACTACTTGCATATCAACCAAATTTGAAAGTTCCTTCTTTAGGTCCAGTAAAATCTCTACCTGCTTTACCCCCGTTATTTGATCAACTGAAGTGTGGGTTCTTATTGCCGTAGTTCCATTCTTTAAAGCCAATTCTGCGGCCATTCTTGCTATTTTTTTCATTTGCTTTGGTGTCATCTTCTTTCTTAGTTCATCGTTAATTTTCACTGCATTTCCAAGCTTCCTGCCAGCCCATATTTTTTCTCCTCCAGAGAATGCGTGGTCTAAGTGCATGTGCGCATCTATGAACCCCGGTGAAGTCAATCTTCCTTTAACATCCAGCTCTTGTTTGGAAGTGCTTTCGATTTTTTTATCTACCCTTACGATTTTATCGTCCTTAATGCCGATGTCGACTAGATCTTTTTTACCAATCAATCTTGATTTTCTAACGATAAGGTCTATTTTCTCGCTCATTTTTCCATCAGCCTTCTTTGGATTTCTATATCTACCTCATTTGCCTTTTTTAAAACTTCTCGCTCGTTAATGGTTAGGACCTCTCGATTTTTCATAACAATTTTTCCATCAATTATCACAGTTTCGACGTCGCTACCATTTGCGCAATATACCAGTGAAGCAACTGGGTCGTGAACTGGAGCAATATGTGGCTTTTCCATGTCCACGATTATTATATCTGCTTTTTTGCCAGCTTCTAGTGAACCAATCTCATTTTCTAAACCGAGGGCTTTCGCGCCGTTGATCGTTGCCATCTCTAGGACATCTTGGGCCCTTATTATTGCTGGGTCCAACTTGCTCACCTTGTGTAAACAGGCGGCGAACTTCATGCTCTGTATCACGTCCTGATTATTGTTACTCGCGGGTCCATCCGAACCCAGGGCTATATTTATCCCGGCTTTTCTCATCTCGGGTATTTTGGCCACACCCGATCCAAGGTACATGTTGCTCACCGGGTTATGGACGACATGCACTCCAGCCTTTGCCATGTTTTTAATATCGGCCTCGGAGACCCAAACTGAGTGCACTGACATATATCTTGGGCCGAGTATCCCTAGTTCTTTAAGAAGTTCTACATCAGTTTTTCCGTGAATTTTAACATTTAGATCCTGATCGCCTTTAGATTCACCGGTGTGTGTATGATAGGGCGCATTGAACTTATCAGAGAATTCCTTTGCCTTCAAAAGCATCTCCTTCGAAACATGGCAGGGGTGCATGGGAGCTATGCCAACCATAATTCTACCTCCTTCTGCGCCATGCCATTTTCTGAATAGTCTCTCACAATCAGGAATTGCGACCTTTGGACTCTCCCTTATTATCTCCGGCACATTTATCTCGTAGATACCCCGAGCTAGGCATCCTCTGATTCCGGACTTTATCATGGCTTCGATTACCGCATCGTAGTTTCCACCGTAGTGGTTGTCCATGACGAAAGTATTGCCAGATTTTAAGTTTTCCAAGCAGGCCAGTAGTGCCGCGGCGTGGATGCTTTCTTTGTTGTCCTTCAATATGGATATAGCAGGGTGTATTACCGTTTTCAACCATTCTAGAAGATTGACATCGACGCCCAAATTCCGCAGCATCACCTGAAACATATGGTCGTGTGCGTTGATTAAACCTGGGAAGATGATCTTTCCTTTAAGGTCAAGTATCTCATCCGATTTGAATTTCTTTTCTACTTCCTCTTTCTTCCCGACGAATTCGATTTTATTTCCACTTATCGCGATCGCTCCATCTTTGATAATTCTCCTCTTCTGGTCGATCGTGACGACCGTTCCACCCTTTAAGGTCA
>CAYUMT010000155.1:0-2384 GCA_964446015.1 Hadarchaeota archaeon (SeqCode) | reverse complement strand
GCTAAAAGCAGAGCATCTAACTTGAATCCTGTTTTTAAGTTTAATTATGAGTAAGATGCCAAAAAGGAAAACTTTTTAGGTAGTTAACCCATATTATTAGTTGCGTCGGGAGGGCTAACCGAAAGGGTCTAAAGAGTCGGTCCCATTGGATTCCACTGTTGGGAGCTTCAGGGGACTTGGCCGGTCCTTTGGGGTTTCTACGGCAAGCTAGCAGGGACGGTTCAAGTACACTCGACTGGTCGCAGCGTGTAAAAATAACCGCACGATCTCAAAAGGGTCGAAAAAGAAGCGGTCTGGCGGGCTACCCTTGCGGTGGTCTGAACGGGCTGCATCAAAGGCGATCGTAGAGCTGTTCGAGGCCCTTATCCCGGCGCACTTCCAAAATTTTTATTGATGCTCTTCAAGCGTTTAATAAGGCCTGAAACACTTACATAACTTCTTAACTCAAATGGGCCTTTGAAGGTAGGCAAAAAAATTGGCCACAACGGAAAACTGCTATGGAAGCCATCTAATACACGGCCACTATTTAAGGACCTCGCCGGCTTTGATATACCACAGGTAAAGGTCAAGCTCGCCAAGTGGGAGGTTCACTTGCTCGGCGAATTTCTTAAGTTTCTCCTCGATCTCAAGGTATTTTTTTCTCGTCAACGTGCGCGGGATTTCGTCTATCATTCCATAATCGTGCATAACCCTCAGGACGTGTCTGTCCAAAATTGCCAATTCATTGAACCCAACGTTGCGCAGGAAATGGCTTGCCTCCTTATATCCCAGCCCCTTCACATTCTTGACTAGCCATTCCCTAGCCACGGCAGCGTCGCCAATTTTTTCCACCTTGTCCTTGATATCTCCGTGCTCGCGTGCCTCGACGATGAACTTAGATCTCGTGTTGGCGAACCTGTGCCCCGCCTCCTTAAGCCTGCTCCTCAAATCATCAAGGGGTAACGAAAGAAAGCCCGTTGGGCCTAGGTCCCGCTGAATTTTTATGCCAAGTTTCGCCTTCGAGTTGGCAGTCAAAGTGCAGAAGCACATCTCTGAAAACCAGCTGCGGTTGCCCCCGCAACCAACATTCCTGAACTCGCCCATCCTCGCGCGAACCGCCTCTCCAACGCTGGAGTTCCTGAGTTCCTCTAAACGCTCGATTAAATTTTTTGTCCCCATGGTATGCCGCCAACTTAGACGACTTTTGTTTTTTGTTCCCATAAGAGTTGTTAAAGTCTTTGTGTTAAAGTAAGAACTGCGTGGCCTTGAAAAGCCCTTAAAGAAAACCAGTGAAATGCGCCTGAGTTCAGCAAGTGACATGGTTCTGAAGCAGATGCTGAACTCGGAAATCAAGCACGGCGCCATTGTGGTCGGGTTTAGGGGTTAATTCTGTAAGTCCTGCGGCATCCACGATTATTTCGATGACCTGAAGATCGGATTAAAAAAAGGGTTGAAACGACATGCAAAAAGCACGAGAATCGAGGGGGATGATAATCAAGCCCCAGTCGTCTTTAAAATGCGACAACCCGTTCATCCGTAGGTGTGGACTGCCAAACGCGCGCGCGACTTAACAATCCATGCGCCACTTCAGAAGGATGCGCCCAGCCAACCCCTCGCACGTCCACCGGGCTGGCGTCTAACACGGAGAAACTTGCTATGCGCTTTGGGTCAAGGGTCACAGACACCAATCCCGTCTGCGGGTTCAGGCTCATCGGCGCCAACAATAGGCCTCGCCTGACCCGAAGTTCGGAGAGGAGGCAGGTTTCATTCCCTCTTTTAATCAAGATAGGGGAGGTAGAGCTATCGACGAGGGACTCTTGGAAACGCTCGCGTAGATAGCTTACAATATAATTCGTTATGTCTCTCTGCAAATCCTGAACGGCAAACTCTCCGGGCAAAGCTTCGCATGGAATTGCCTCTGTGGGGATCACCAAGTCGAACCCAAGTTCCCCCGAGTATTTGACCCACGGTTCTGAAACCCCGGCCTCTTCAAGCGCCTTTAATATCCAGGTGGTTGCCTCCCTGGCGAACTTTATCCCTCCCTGCTTCGCCCTTGTCGTCCATACGAGGTCTCTACCAAGCGGGCTGGACGTCCCGGGCCAGCCGCGCCGCCAGTAGGAGCAATAAAATGCAGACGCCCCGGTGGCTAATGCTGAGTCAAAACTTTCCGTCGTGCCCAAGTAGATGGGAGTTTGCGAGCTGCCGTCAAGATACCTTTGAATGCTCTTGGCTCGCGCGTTGTATAGTGCACACTCACGAAGGCCATGGCTCCCAGCAGGTTTCGCGAAATCCATTATGGCTCGTCTAACGTCGGTGCGTTGATAGTACATCTGCCCTCTCCCTCATGGATAACATTGCCGAGATCGTTCATGTCGTTTCGGGGGAGAGAGGTCGCCGAAAGTATT
>CAYUMT010000154.1:0-2549 GCA_964446015.1 Hadarchaeota archaeon (SeqCode) | reverse complement strand
GCCCCAACCACCCGTTCAATTACTCACACACAGGCCCGCCTAAAAGCGACAAACGTCGGAACCCGCATAGCGACGATGCCATTGATAACCGAGGAGATGATGCGGCGGGGTGCGATATTGGCAGATTATCGCAAGGTGCGCGAGCTTACGATAAAGGTAGCCAAGCTCTTGGACGATGCGTCTGAGGTCGAGGTGACCACAAGGGCGGGAACCGGGCTGCGGTTCAGCATAAACGGTAGAAGGGCTCATCCTGACACCGGAATATTTCACAATAGGGGGGACTTTGGCAACCTCCCGGCTGGAGAAGCATTCATAGCTCCCTTGGAGGGTACTGGAGAGGGAAGGGTTGTGGTCGACGGCTCCATTCTCGACAGCTCCACGGAAGGAATCGAGATACTCATCGAGGAGGGGATAGCCAGTAAAATTTCTGATGGAAAACTTGCAGAAAGGCTGACGAGACTCTTGGAAGAAGCCGGACCAAAGTCCCGCAACCTAGCGGAGTTCGGGGTGGGTACTAACCCAAATGCACGTCTTATCGGGAACGGCCTCGAGGATGAGAAGGCCCTAGGAACCTGCCACATAGCCCTAGGGGACAACTCGACCTTCGGCGGCCGAGTTCGGGCCGGAATCCACAACGACGGTATTTTCCTAAACCCCACGGTAAAATTAGATGGAAAAATTATGATGAAGAACGGCAAGTTGAGGGTCTAGTTTCTTCTGCACTAAACATTATCCATCTCTGTAATCAACTCATTCGTGAGGGTCAACATTACTTTCGTGGACCTCTCCTCAGAAGTGGCTTAAGAGAACCTTGGGAGATAAAAATTGGGTTGAAAAAATTTTAGAAATTTCCGAAAGAGTAGTGCCTTATGGGAATAATATTCTTCCATATGTTGACATGGTAATAAGTGGTGAGCTTTCAGCTAGAAAAGCGGCGAAATTATGTCTCAGGCCAAACGCACAAGCCCCACATTTCATTCAAAGGGCAAGGAGGCTCCTAGCTTACAAATATCCAGACAAATTGCGGGCATTTAATGAGAGGCTTAAAGCCAACATGCGGCTCGTCACGCCGGAGAGGGGGGATAGAGTAGTCGGCGAATATCTGGCTGGCTCCACTCAGAAGACGCTCATTAAAAAATATCATATGTGGTGGGCGACGGTGCGGAAAATCTTGGTGAAACGCGGGATACCAATAAGGCAGGGTTCTGAGGTATTGTCTTTACATTTCCACGGTCGCCTTCCTAAAGTTACACCTGGCTTAACCAGGAAAAAGCTGTACGTCGCATTTGCCATGCTGGGGGACAACGCCGGAAGAAACCACGCACCCAAAGAGCACAATTATAAGTTAGGCCTTTCGGCTGGAGGGGACCGTGAGTTTGCTGATGTCTGGTGCGACAACTTCGAACGGGCGTTTGGATTGCGTCCAAAGGTCAACGAAAGAAATCCCAAGTGTTTAATTGCGGGCGTGGGGTGCAAACAGGCTTGGCTTGATCTTCACAGGTACTTCTCATTTGGGACATACAACTGGGACATCAAGAACAGTGTTATGGATTTTCTGTTAAACGCGGCGCCCATAAGCTCAGTTGGTTATGCCTTACAAGCCTTTACAGAAGCAGAGGGATATCCAAATTTTTCCAACTATAATGGCTGGAGTAGGCGCATATTTATCCGGTCAGTAAACGTTGACGGGCTTCGAAAAATCTTAAAGCTTTTTGCTCGACTAAACATCTGTTCAAAGATATACTTTGGCAAAAACACCCCTGTTCTTATTATTTCTCAAAAAAGGAATATTCAGAGATGTCTGGAACTCGTCGGATTCACGTCAAAGAGAAAACAAGCTCTTTTAGAAAAAATGGTCAACAGTTACACTCGCTACTCGACACTCACTGACTTAGCAAGTGACCTGGGGCGGTCGGGGTCCTGTCCGCGCCAGATAGTTATGTAGTATGCGAGCAGCTGCAGCGGGATTATGTGGAGCAGCGGGCTGAACAGCTCCTCGGTGCACGGGACTTGTATCAGCTCGTCGACATGCTCCTTGAGGTCATCAACTTCATCTGCGATCGCTATCACCTTCGCCCCGCGCGCCTTTACCTCCTCGATGTTGCCGACCATCCTCGGTCGACTCTCGCCAGGGGACACGACCGCGACGACAGGCGTTCCCTTTTCGACCAGCGCCAGCGTCCCGTGCTTGAGTTCCCCCGCTGGCATGGCCTCGGAGTGGATGTAGGTTATCTCCTTGAGCTTCAGGGCCCCCTCAAGCACCACCGGATAACCTATCCCCCTGCTGATCAGGTAAATGTGCTTAGTACCTAGATGCCGCCTAGCGAGCCTCTTAACTTTTGGTAAAATGTCCGACAGCACTGCACTCTCAGCTTCCGGCAGCTCCTTCAACCTCTTTATCATCCTACCAGCGCTTGACCGTGGCATTCCCTTATCAACGGCCATATAAATCGCGAGCATCAGCAGATAGGCGACTTGAGCCGCAAATGTCTTCGTCGCCACGACGCTGATTTCCGGCCCGGCGTGGGTATAGAGCACTAAATCGCTAA
>CAYUMT010000153.1:0-2572 GCA_964446015.1 Hadarchaeota archaeon (SeqCode) | reverse complement strand
AATGGGCGGCAAAAGTATTTAAATAGACTTGAAATTAGGTAATAGGAGACGATAATATGGAGGCTAAAACTAAAATAAGGGTAGTTGCTGCGCTCGGCGGCAACGCCATTCTTCAGCGCGGGCAAAAGGGATCTTATGAGGAGCAGTCGGCGAATGTCAAGACGACGGCAAAACACCTCGCAAATATGATTATGAGCGGAAAATATCAGCTTATAATAACGCACGGGAACGGTCCTCAGGTCGGCGCGATATTGCTCCAAAATGACGCCGGCCAGGCCCAGTTCAAAATACCCGCAATGCCTATGGATGTCTGCGGGGCCGAGAGTCAGGGGTTGATAGGCTACATGATTCAACAGAGCCTCCGAGATATTTTCGTTGATGGAGGGCGCCCCGAGATACCCTTGGCAACCGTGGTGACTCAGGTCATCGTGGACAAGAATGACCAGGCATTCAAAAACCCATCAAAGCCTGTGGGTCCGTTTTATACGGAAGATGTGGCCAAGAAACTGGCGCAGGAGAAGAGCTGGACGGTAATAAGTGACGCCGGCAGGGGCTGGCGCCGAGTGGTTCCTTCCCCCGACCCGAAGGATATCGCGGAGAAAGTGGCGATAAGGGCGATGGTAGATGCCCGCGTCGTCCCAGTAGTTTCCGGAGGGGGTGGAATACCGGTGATTGAAGAAAATGGAAAATTGAAAGGCGTAGAGGCGGTAATAGATAAGGACTTGGCGGGTGAGCGAGTGGCGGAAGCTGTCGATGCGGATGTGCTTTTGATCTTGACGGACGTTGACGGAGCAGCTATAAACTACAAAAAGCCCGATGAAAAATGGCTTCGGAAGGTGACGTTAGCCGATGCCAAAAAATACATGGATGAAGGTCAATTTGCTAAGGGTAGTATGGGACCGAAGATGCTCGCTGCGATCAGGTTCATCGAATGGGGCGGCAAGCGAGCGATAATAACCTCGTTGGACAAGGCCTATGACGCAATTGAGGGCAAAGCAGGTACCGAAATTGTGCGGGAATAAGTGCTGATTTATGAGACCAGCGGTGGGGCCGCTACCGCGTTTTTCCGAAATTCAAGTACAGATGGTGCTCGAGTATATAGCCAAGCATGGCAGGGTTGGGCGTAAGCATATCGTTAAGGGGCTCGGCATAGGGGAAGGGAGCGTTCGAACTATTCTTAACCAATTAAAGGAACGTGGCTTGATAACCTCCTCCCGGGGAGGTCACGCTTTAACAAACGAGGGAAAGCGTCTGTTGGGCAAGCCCCTGGAGTTCATTCGATTGGACGTTGGCGATTTAACGGTCGGCAAGGTGAACGTGGCAACTGTCGTGAAGGGTGCGGCGTCAAAGGTTAAACGCGGTATTGAACAGCGGGATGAGGCCATGAAGGCGGGGGCAGATGGAGCGACGGTTTTGGTCTTTAAGGATGGCAAGCTCAGGTTCCCGGATGGTTTCGCTGAGGTTAGTAGGGATACGGGTCTGGCGCTCATAAAGGCCCTGAAACCTAAAGAAGGCGACATAGTAGTCATAGGGGCCGCGTCCGACGTCATAAGGGCAGAATCCGGAGCTAGAGCCGTCGTGTGGGCTCTCAGAAAGAAGACTTGACCAACTACTTGCCAGTGCGTTGTTTGATCCTTTTCATTTTGCGTCGCATCCGCTTCCTCACCCACTTCCAGCGCATGCGACCTTTCTTCTTCCACTTTCGAGGACGCTTGCCCATATTAGCACCAACCACTTCACTTACGGATACGTGGTTAAAAGCTTCTCTTTTTCGAAAAATAATTTCTCTCGATGCGCGAGTATTAGGTCCCCTTTTGTATTGCCTGCCTGTAACCGTCGATTATATTTACGCTTTGGCTCGCCCCGATTCTGTTTGCTCCCGCGGCAATCATCCTGAGGGCATCACCGAAGTTTTTGATTCCACCAGCCGCCTTTACCCCAAATTTATCGCCGACGGTCTTCCTCATCAGATAAACGTGAGGCACGGTTGCGCCAAGAGGGCCGAATCCCGTGGAAGTCTTGACGAAATCAGCACCGGCTTCTTTTGCTATCCCACAGGCCTCGATTATCTCCTCGTCGGTCAAATGCCCGGTCTCCAGTATGACCTTCACCAATTTTCCCCCTGTTGAGTCCACGACGGCCTCTATGTCCTTTTTAACGAAGTTATGGTCCCTGTCCTTGAACGCCGAGATGTTCATGACCATGTCGATTTCGCTTGCCCCGTCCTCTATTGCCTCCTTAGCTTCCATTGCCTTAATTTTGGATATGGTCTGACCGAACGGAAAACCTGCAACCGAGACTATCTTTATTTCAGTATCTTTGAGCTCCTCCGAACAGAATAGGACCCAGTAGGGGTTCACGCAGACTGAATGGAAATTGCAAGTTTTGGCTTCCTTACAGAGATCTCTAAAGTTTTCCTTCGTGCTATTTGGGTAAAGCAAAGTATGATCGATCATCTTGGCCAGTTCTTCAGGGGACATCTTGATTTCCTTTAACTTGCGTTCAACCTCTGTTTTCAAATATATACTCATATAGTTCAATAGTCAGTCTCAGGCGAACATAAAAATCACTT
>CAYUMT010000152.1:0-2608 GCA_964446015.1 Hadarchaeota archaeon (SeqCode) | reverse complement strand
AATACCATTCTTCCGGCATACAATCGAATTAAAATATGAGATTTTAACCTCAAAAAGGTATTCTAAAAATTATCATTCAGTATTTGTGAAAAGCATTGAGCTATTGTTAACCTTCTATGCTATCTAATACTCTTCTGCCCAGATTAGTGAGCCTGTATATCAAGAAGTTTCTATCCTTCTTGGAATCCGCAAGTCCCGCTTTCTTCAACAGGTTTAGGTGGTAGGAGAGCTTTGAGTATTTTTGCCTCATCAGGGAGACGAAAACGCACACGCATAACTCCTCGACCCTCAGGGCCCTAAGTATGCGAAGCCTTGTTGGATGCGATATAGCCCGCAAGACCCCCAGCGTCTCTCTCGTGTCCGATTGGACCTCTTTCAATGTACGCTTAAGGACTTTATTGGTAATTCTATAATTTTTAGGAATCTTTACCCTGAGTTTATGAGAAGAATTTACATTTCCATTTTTTACCAAACTAATCCCAAATTTATTTCAAGACAATAGTTTATAACCCAGCTTCCTTCATGGCATTTTCTAGGGTTTCCATGCTTGGCGCAACGCCTATTATCCTTATGTCTCTATCGATAACGATCGCTGGCGTGGTTTCAATACCGTACCCCTTTACCTGCTCATTTATTCCTTCGTATATCTTTATTTCAACCCTGTCTCCGTATTTTTCTTCAATCTCGTGCACGATTTTTTTCACCATCCTCCCTCCCGAGCAAGGTGGAAGGGAAGTGAAGACCTCGATGAGCAGCTTCATGCTCCTGCCTCCCAGAGGGCAGTCCGCAGAGTTTTCTCGCTTGGACAGACGCCCATCAATTTTATTCTTTCATCAACCACAACCGCAGGGACTACTGTTATGCCGTACTTCGTGAACTCCTCACATGGACCTATGTGCTTCACCACATCGACCCTGTCGCCGTATTCTTGCTTGATCTTGTCCGCTAGTTCAAGGAGTTTTAAGCACCCGGGGCATGGGGGCTCAGCCGTGAATACCTCTAGCTTGACCATTTCAACTGCTCCTGCCTTCAATCGCTCGTTTGATTTCATCTTTGGACGGCACGCCGCCTATCTTTATGACTTTTTTATTTATAGCAACTGCTGGCGTCATCATTATACCGAGTTTTCCTGCTTCGTCAGAAAGTACATCCTCTTTTACCACTTCGATGTCAGTACGACCCATTTCCTTCAAAGCTTCTCTGACTGCCTTTTCGGCCGCCTTGCACCGCATACATGGCGGAGTTGTGCCAAAAACTTTTATTTTCAAACTATCACCAGTTTCAATTATATTTGAAATACCACATATAAAAATTTAACCTACTAACCAATTACTCCGTAAATCATGCCGATCGATGTCGAGGCAAGAACCACCAGTACTATATAGGTAACCGCCTTTTTCCAACCGATGGTCCTAACTAATACGATCATGCTCGGCAAGCTCAGGGCTGGCCCGGCCAACAATATGGACAGCGCTGGCCCGGATGCCATAAGTCCAGAGCTGTAACCAAAAAGCGTCCCGACTATTGGCACCTCAAGCAGGGTGGGCATATACAGAACTGCGCCGATTATTGATCCGAGGAAGCATGCTAGAGGTGAATTCTTCCCAAGGTAGGGTTTGGTTAATTCCCCCACGGCGGTTAGGGGGTTATGGGATGGGGAGAAATTTGCGGCGACACCACCGATTAAACCCACCACAAAAACACCAATCAACAGTATTGGAAAGATTCGCTTCGTTAACCACCAAGTTTCAAACCCCCAGGCTTTGACCTCATCCCTTGAATAGTAGAATATGAGGATAACCGCAACCGCGACGGTTAGTAAATACAGTATTGCCAGCTTTAACAACCAAGAAACTAGCCCAGAAGCGCCAATGAGAAGTATCGCGACCAACAGGAAGAAAAAGGAGGTGGAGACATACCAAGGCCTTGACTTAACAGGTGTTTCGGCGAGGGTTATCTCAACAGCCGTTTCTTTTTTCTGCTCCGTTTCCTTTACCCCGCGTTCGAATATGCTAGACATGACCAGCCCGACTACTATCGACATGGAGACAGCGCTCACAGCTCTGGCAATTCCTAAATCAAGTCCAAGCACACTGGCGGTCAGGACAATTGCCAAGAGGTTTATTGCAGGGCCTGAAAACAGGAGAGCTGAGGCTGGCCCGATCCCGGCTCCTCTTTTGTATATGCTAGCGAACATAGGCAAAATGGTACAACTGCAGACTGCTAAAATAGTGCCCGATACTGATGCCACACTGTAGGATAACCATTTCTTCGCTTTAGCTCCAAAGTACCTCAGAATGGTCCCCTTGGAAATAAGCGCCGCTATGGCCCCCGAGATAAAAAATGCCGGTATAAGGCAAGTGAGTACGTGTGCGGAGAGGTACTCAGCTAGAGCATCGAAGCCTGGTTTGATTATATCGTACATGATATTTCAAATTATTTTGAACTACTATTTAAGGATTAGGATAACCATTAATAGTTAAAACATCGAAATTTTTCGACATACCTGTATGGTAGAGATTAGGGGGTTATAACCTGGCATATGATTCAAAAGCCGTGAGGAAAACTAGTTTAGGGATCTTCGAGAAATATCTAACCTTTTGGATAG
>CAYUMT010000151.1:0-2721 GCA_964446015.1 Hadarchaeota archaeon (SeqCode) | reverse complement strand
TGAGCGTGTCGCGGACCGCATCGGGCTGCTGGAATATCTCCTTGAGGGTAAAGTGGGGGTAGCCGGCCTTCTCGGCCATCTCCGCAGTCCAAGTTACTTCCATGGGTCTCCTTTTTATCACCTTACCGGAACTGAAATTTTTAACCACGACATTTTTGGGGGTCAAGACCGCCATTTCATGGTCCTCCAACAGAATCATCAACTTCGTGTTCTGAAGCATCGCGGGGATGTCTGAGGCCAAAAAAATCTCCCCCTTACCTAACCCGATGACAAGCGGACTCTCCTTTCGGACGGCGATGAGCTTGTCTGGCTCCTCCAAGCTAGCGATTGCGAGAGCGAAGCTGCCCCTCAGCTGTTTGACTGCTGCCCTAACACTGTGCTCAAGGTCCTTGCCCCTGCGCATGAAGTAAGAGATAAGGTTGGGGATAACCTCCGTATCGGTCTTGGATACGAAGCGGTAACCCTTATCCTGAAGAAGCCTTTTAATCTCCATATAATTTTCTATTATACCGTTGTGTACAACCGCGACCTTACCGGATGCGTCAATATGGGGGTGGGCGTTGATGCGGGAGGGCTCACCATGCGTCGCCCAGCGGTTATGACCTATTCCCAAGTCGCCAGGCATGTCGGACAACTTCAACCTGCGATTTATATCAGCTATCCTGCCCCTGTCCTTTTTCACATGGAATTTACCAGAAAGAGTGGCGATGCCCGCCGAATCGTAGCCGCGGTATTCCAGCCTATTGAGGGCATCTAGCAAAAGCGGGGCAGCCTGTCGATTGCCTATGTAACCAACTATTCCACACATAATTCTACCCGTTCTTTTCCCTTTTTATCCTATCCAATAACGTCTTGACCTCCATTTCTAAAAGCTCGTGCACAAGTTTGCCGTCGGCCCGACCGCGCACGCTTTCCATTATGATTCCCATCAGCGGGGCTATTGCCGCATCCCCCCGTTTTTTTACCAGGCCTTGATTTGCCGCGACGATGCCCTTCACTAACTTTTCAAGTTCCAGACTATCAAGGGCCTTTAGCCCTAATCTCTCAGCAGCTTCACTAACGTCAATCCCTTGGGATGCGAGCCTCAAAACATCTGACACGGCTTCCTTCGCCAATTTTCCCTCTGCCACCCTCCTGAAGATATCCTCCAAAACCGCCCGCGTTATTCCCTCAACCTTCACCCCCTCGCGCCGTAGACTAACGATGGTACTTTCGAGAGTTGTCGCTATCAGGGTTGGGTCAACACCTGTCCTCGTGAGATCCTCAAAGAGTTCAAGGCTCTCGGAGAGGCTCATCCGATGGGCGAGTTCTTGGCCTAACCCGTACTTTTTCATCAAGCTCACGCGCCTTTGTTCGGGCAACTCCGGTAATCTGGACTTTATCCTCCTGAGTCTGGTCGAAGGTATTGGTATGGGCGGGATGTCGGTTTCCGGGTACATTCGACCCGCTCCGGGGAGGGGGCGCATGAACTCGGTGTTCCCATCGGGTAAAGCCCGACGCGTTTCTTCGGGGACCCCTTTGAGCGCTTCGTTTGCACGGTCGACTACGGCTAAAAGCGCAGCTTCCGCCTTCGCCTTCGAGTCCGCCACGATTACCACGGCTTCGTTTTCCACTATTCCAACTTTACTCCCCAATCTATCAACTTCCTCCTGTGAAATGCCGTAATTAGGAAGCTCATCTGTATGAAAGATACCGCCGACCTTACCGTAGACCTTTGCCCTATCTGAGAGCTCGGTTCCGAACCTGCGTCCCGGCTGCAGCTCCTTGCCCAAAAGCCCAGCGAACTTTTTTAATTTTAAGGCTAAAACTACCCCTCCATTTTCAAGCGCCCTTCGTAAAACCTTGGAGTTAGTTTTAGAGAAAACCTCGGTGACATCAACTATCGCTTTATCAACTCCCTTTGCCCCACGGCGCCTAAGCTCATCACGGATATCCAATAGGGCCAGCTGCCTCTGTGCCTCCCGCTCTATAACCGTCGATATCAGGCCGAGCTCCTGCAGCCCCTTAATCTCCTGACGGGCGCCATCCTTGATCGAGATGTTTATGTCCTGCCTGATCGTCCCGATGCCACGTTTCACCCTGCCAGTCGCGCGTAGCAACTGTCCGATGTATAGCGCAGCTTTAGCGGGCGTTTGCGGGTCGAAGAAATCGGGCCCTGTGGCTATCTCCACCAGAGGGATACCCAACCTATCTAGGCGATACTCGATGAGGTCAGCCACTTCCCCCATCTTGCGGGCCGCGTCTTCCTCCAGACAAATCGTCGGGATTCTAAACTCCTTCCCACCCACTTCGGCAACGCCGTCGGTTGCAACAAGCATTGTTCGCTGAAACCCACATGTATTGCTGCCGTCAATCACGGTTTTTCTCATCGTGTGAACTTCGTCCACCGGCTTTGCGTTGAGAAGCAGTGCGATTTCCAGCGATATGTCAAGGGCCTCCTCATTGACGGGGTGTGGCGGCTCCTCGTCAAGCTCAACCAGACAAATGGTATCTGGGTAGGCCTGGTAGCGGAAGCCCTTCTCCTTGATGGCCTCGGCTAGGGCAGCGCGATCCACCTCGCCAAGTTCGCTTTGGGTCGGGCGCAACCTCCGCTTGACCTCGAGCACGGGGTTCTCGTCACGCAACTCGGATGGACAATTGCAGAAGAGCTTGCGTGTGTCCAGCTCTTGGTGGATCTCGAAACCTACGCGCAGGCCTATCTTTTCGTAATCGGGCTTCATC
>CAYUMT010000150.1:0-2813 GCA_964446015.1 Hadarchaeota archaeon (SeqCode) | reverse complement strand
GCCGCCATGACGATGTGTAAAAAGAAGATGTCCACTTCCGTTAGGTATTTCAGTGTTGCCTTAGCCGCTTCCTTGTCCAATCCAGCTTCCGCGATATATGGAGCTAATTCCCTCACGAACAGCGATGTGCCCGCGATGTTCCTGCCGTGAAACTCGTCACCCATCAGGATTGCCTTGCTAATTATGTTCTTTATGTTGACTCCACCCTGCCCAACTATTCCAGCTCTCAAAACCGGGAAAACCACCTTTCTCATCCATTTGAGATGATCGAGTACCTCTTTGTCATAATTTCCCCATTGTATTGCCTTCTTTTGTGGCCCCTCGTGAGAGTTGGCGTAACCCATGTTGCCATATGTTTCGTTCTTAACAACGAAAACGGGTGTTCTAGCCGTTATTATGCCCCCCATCCCACCAACTGCGCCGTAATCGTGACAGGGGGAGATCTTGACCTCATCGCTCTTTACCATCTCAAGCGCTTCCTTGGGCGTCTCCGCTAGGTCCTCGTATAGAATTCCAGCTATGACGCCATTTCTCTGTGGTAAGCACATTCTATCGATGGCAATCGGAGGCCCAGCATGCAGTATTACGTTTTTTTTCATATTTGGGAGCACTTCGATTGCATCCTTTATGTCCACAAGGACTGGGTCGGCTTTAACCAATTTTTCAACAGCTAACTTATTTGCCTCCTCAATCTTCTTTTCGACATCACGACTCAAGAAAAAACCTCCAAGAGCTATTGAGTTACACCATTTAAATTTCTTTCCAAAACAGGATGGGTTTCTATCCAAATTTAAGCGGGCATAGATGATCATTAGCGAGTATTATTTTTGAAACTAATCGGCTCTCGCGATGACGGCAACCGGACCGCCGCCGGCAGGGCCCTGGTGCTCAGCTCCACCTGAAACGTATATCATTGTGTCGCCCACGATTGATGCAATGACCGCCGCCACGACTGCCCTCGCATGTCTCGTTGAAGGGAGCATGGAATCTATCAACATCGTATGTCGTCTGCCCCTTATCTTACCTGATGGATCAGCTCCAGCTTTAGCAAATACGTTCACGACTTTTTTGACTTGGCCGTCGTCTGGGCAACAATCGAACTTCAGCCCTGCATTTCTAAGGGCTTCCTTGACTGCATCCGCATCTATAGCATCCTTCATGACACTGTGGCCAATTATTAAATCACTGATCGACCTTTTAGTGTTCCCCATCACGACGATTTCGCAGTTCATCAACTCGACTCCTGAGGAGGTCGATGCTACCTCGGAGTAAAGGCTCCAGTCCTTGCAGATAACTTCATTATTCAAGCGTTTTTTCTCAACCTCTCCTAACGCTAGAGCTATTCCAAGAGCCGCCGCCGCCCTTGAGTAAGCCATTGATTTTAGCGTGTCCGCGGCTGCCACCTTATTGCCCCTCTTTATCGTTTCCTCGATCTGGTCAGAGGTCAACAGTGGGCACTTTATCTGCACGAAGTGTATATCCGACTTATCATCGATTAACGCATCTTTGATCGCCTGCCCAACAGTTTTTGCGACCTCGTTCACTTGGACCATAGTACCTATTTCCTCCGGGAGAAAATTCCTTGTGTGCGAGACTGCCACGCCCAATCTCTTGGCACCCTTAGAGTCGATATCCACCTTTTCTCTAGCAAAGACCGTAAAATGCGGGCTCAAAACTCCCTCCGTTCCGCCAGACATGACTAAGCTGACATTCTTCTCGACTGCCCCAATTGATACGCCGAGCTCTTTGGCCAGAAGCGTTTCAATTGCCAAGACTGCATAGCCCCTCGAGAAATCGTTCACTAGGCCGTTGCCTTCGGTTTTTCCCATAACTGCAACGATGTCTTTAGCTTTCAATCTGCCTTCCGCGATGAGTTTCTTTATCCCTGAAACATCCTCGGGACCAGATGCTGGAACCTTGAACACCCTTACTTTCATTCCGTCCATCTTTTAACTACCTCCACTTCCTTGTTTCCTTCAATATCCTCAATTTCTCTTTCTTCTCGACTCGCCACAATTTTTCGGTGGATATGAAATATCATGGTTTTAATTTCAGCCTCTCGTACAGTTTTAAGTCTGGAGGGCACTGAAAATCAACGCTAACGTAGTTTTCTGGACCCAAAGACCTCACCATATGAGTAGTTTTTGGTGGTACGTAAACAACGCAACCCTTTTCGATCGGGTGTTCGATTCCTGCATCCCCATCTATTACTACGCCCCTCCCCTGGATAACGTAAAAAATGTCCTCTGAATTTTCATGTATGTGGGGCACATTCTCTTCTCCAGGTTTCATATCGAAGTAATTCATGCCCGCGTATTTTGCTCCCATTCCGGGCCATATCACGCCCCTAGCAAAGCTCCCCTTGACCAAGGGAATCTTCACGAAATCTCTATCTACCCTTAAAACTTTTATTGGCACTACAAACACCTCCTTTTTTCTATGATTGAATTGCTGTCCTGTTCTTAAACGCTTTCTCAAAGAGTCATGTAACTTATTAAAAAATTTAATCCTAGATATGTTGCCATGTTAATTTTCAATAACCCGTTCGATTTTTAGGGAAGTGTGGAGATTGAGGCGAAGAATTTAGCATCACCGCGGTGCTCGGAAAACAGAATACTTTTAACCCACATCCAAGAGTTCTAATTGACGAGCAAAAAGATAAAAGGGTGATCTCAAGAAAACCGGTGATACTTATCCGGATAAAAGCGTTTCTTGTCACCATCTCAGCAGTACTAATGGCTCTTGCTGTGGGCGCGATTTTAATCGTTATGGCTGGAGCCAGCCCTATTCAAGCTTACCAGTCACTTGTAATC
>CAYUMT010000149.1:0-2850 GCA_964446015.1 Hadarchaeota archaeon (SeqCode) | reverse complement strand
CCAAGGTCCTGCTGGCGGCGGTCCGGTTGCTGTCATTGTAAAAGCTGATTAATTCGAAACCCTGATTTTTGCAATAACTAAGTTCTACAGAAACTTGATAAATAGAGTGTAAAGCAGATCGACAGATTTTACCCCTAGTTTCATTCATAATAAATTGTACTTCGCCCAAGACTTTGAGTAGGACATTTGCCTTTTATTTCAAAAACTTTTGCTGCAACCAAGGCTTTGATTTCATATTTTCAGAACTCCGTTTTCCGCAACTATCTTTCCATTTTTAATGACGTAGAGTCTTTTAGCTTGTTCTACTATGGCTTCGCCTGGGCTTTTCGCGTCGAACACAACCAAATCTGCCCTGCCGCCTTCTTCGATTCCGTAATTTGAGATGATCTTGGTCGCTTTCGCCGCTTTGTAGGTACCCATATCGAATATGGTATTCGAAGGATCCACACCCCCAAAATCCTCCCAATAAGCCAGAAGAAGAGCGGCTTGCAGCATGTCAGCATTGCCAAAAGGACTAAACGGGTCACGCGTGTTGTCTGTTGCGTATATAACATTCACACCCGCATCCAACAGCTCTTTTACTCTGGTAAGCCCATTTGGCTTACCATCATTCCCCTGAAGGTAAAGATTCGTGATCGGGTTTGCAACGATGTTCATTTTGGCTTTCCTAACCTTTCTTAATACCCTCTTTGCCGTGCTACCGTCAACTGCAGACAGAGAGCAGCAGTGACTTGCAGTAACTCTTCCTTCGTATCCATATTCCAAAGTTTTTTCCGCGAAGGTTTCTAGTGTTAGGACGGTTGGGTTATTGGTCTCGTCTACGTGAAGATCGATATCCGCATTAAAGTCTTTGGCAACGGTAAACATTATATCGAGGGGTTTCTCAGGGTGGGGATCGCGATAGGGCAATCCACCGAGGACGTCAGCACCTAGGTTCATCGCCTGTTTTAACAGATTTTGCCCGACCCTCGAGACGGTGAGGTCTAATTCGGTGGCAAACGCAACCACCTGAATATCCATCCATCTCGAAAATTCCTTTTTTAATTCCAGCAAAACCTTTACCTGATTTACACCTGTTATTTTATCTGCAGAAGTATGGGTCCTTAGGGCAGTTGTGCCATTCCTTAAGGACGTCTCGGCGCCCATTCTTGCTATTCTTTTCATGTCTTTAGGAGTCATCGCTAGTCTCGTTTTTTTGGTAATTCCCGCAGCTTTCATAAGAGTCCTACCCGCCCAAATCTTGTCCCCACCAGTAAAGGCGTGGTCCAAATGCATGTGTGCGTCGATAAATCCGGGCGAAGTGAATCTTCCCTTAACATCTATCTCTTTTTTGGAAGTGCTCTTGATTTTTTTATCTACCCTTGCGATTTTATCGTCCTTGATCGCTACATCCACAGGGGTTCTCCCGTCAATCAAACTTGCATTTCTAATGATAAGGTCGATTTCTCCAATCATTTTTTCATCAACTCCATTCGAGTTCCATATCTAATTCAGTTGCCTTTTTTTAACATTATCCAATAACCTACATCTTTCCATTTCATGCTCCCGTGATTCTAGTCGGATCTTCCAATATTCCCTTAAGCGTTCGCAAGAAGTCTGAAGCTTCGGCGCCATCTGTTATTCTATGGTTAAATGATAGGCTGAGGAACGTAGTATCTCTAATGGTCACCTTAGCATCAAAACCCACGGCCCTTGTAGATATTTTTACAACGCCTAGAATTGCACATTCCGGCGGGTTAATTATCGGGACGAATATGTCAATTCCATACATCCCAAGGTTAGAGATAGTGAAGGTTCCACCGGAAATTTCATTCCCCGCCAGTTCCCCTTTCTTAGCCTTCTCAGCGAGTTTTTCAACTTCTAATGCGATTTCGGAGAGGCTTTTTTTATCAGCATTTTTTATCACAGGGACGAGCAACCCCCCATCAACTGCCGTAGCTACTCCAACGTTTATATCCTCAAAAATTCTAACACTTTCTCCCGCCAACATGGAGTTTAGCAATGGGTGTTCTTTCAGTGCCGAAGCAACCGCTTTAACAAGGAATGCGGTATAAGTCAAACGAGCACCAACAGATTTTTCGACCTCAGGCAGTAGTTCATTGCGAAGTCCGACTATCTCTGACATATCCACCTCTAAGGTGACAACAGTGTGCAAAGCTTCATTATATGAACGAGACAGCCTCTCCGCTATCTGTTTCCTGAGCTTACTTAACGGAACGACTTTTGCCACTTTTGGAAGCTGCAGATCCTCGATGGTCCGTTCAATGTCTTCCTTAGTAATACTCCCTCTCGAACCTGTACCTTTGATTTGCATCAAGTCTAAGCCGTACATTTCCGCCAATGCTTTTACACCAGGTGGGGCGTGAATTGAGGGCTTTGTCAATTTTCTATTTACAGGAATCTCAGCTTCTGGAGCCTTTGGCTCAGCTTCAATCCCTGATATCCCAGAAGGTGTCTCACCGCCTGCTAAAATTTTTCCCACAAAGGTCCCAACTGATACCTCCTGACCTTCCCCAACTAGGATTTCTAATCTTCCTGTCTCCGGTGAATTAATTGTATTGACCATTTTCTCGCTCTCGACTTCAACGATGGGCTCTCCCTCTTTCACTTCCTCTCCATCTTGTTTGAGCCATTTCTCAACTTTTCCTTTCTCCATCGCCATCGTTAACTTAGGCATCACAATTTCTTTCATACCAACACCACTTCGATCGCGTTTGAGGAATTAATATTTTTTTAGTCCACATAATCCGCCCTAGAATCATGTTAAGACTATCTTTTCTTTTTAAACACGGGGGGTATAAATCCAGCCCCGGAGCCTCCATCTATCACCAGAACGCTTCCAGTTACATA
>CAYUMT010000148.1:0-2916 GCA_964446015.1 Hadarchaeota archaeon (SeqCode) | reverse complement strand
GTTTTGGGCAGCAGGAGCGACGAGAGCGACATGTCGACGAATGCTTCGGAGTTCCGCGGTTGGGTGCGGTTTTTGGAATTCTGGTGGGGATTTTGATAATTCTGCTTGGGGTCGGCTTTGTGCTTTCGCGCCACTACAGAGTATCGATTGAGATATGGCCATTGGTGGTGGTAATTTTCGGGGTCATAGTCGTGGTGGCTGCAGCCTCTGCCCTTAGGCGTAGACAATAAAATATTTGGTGTTGAACTTGAAAGAGAAATCCTCGAAAAAGGTGGATATCCTAGGGCTCGTGTCATTCGGATTATTCCTTCTGCTTGTGGGCACAATTTATGTCTATACGCCGAACCTTATTGATGGGATTAAAAATTTCATCCAAGATTTCCGTATTCAGCAAATTTATCCGGGTGCGTCTTTCTTCGCCCCATCTTCAAATCATCCGGTGCTCTACAACGCTGTTTTTCAATTCTGTATTATCTTCGCGATATTACAGATTGGCGTGCTGATTGCAAGGCTTGTCCTCAGGGAGTCGATCGGTAGAAAGGCCGGGACAATCTCCGGAATAATATTTTGGCTTGGAGCAGCCTTTGCCCTAAATTCGTTTATGGTCGGTGTTATTGACTGGTTTGTCTTTCTAGGATGGCTGGTCATCATAGTTGGTATAGTCGTCACGGCAAGAAGCGCGATAGCGTTAGTATTTTATGGGAGGCGATAAGGTTTTATTACCCCTGCCCACATTTTGATGGAGGTGGAGAAAGTGGTTTATTGTCAGAAATGCGGCACTAAAAATCCAGACGACGCAAATGTATGCAAGAAATGTAAGACAAAACTTTACCCTCTTGGAAAGGCTGTGGAATCAGAGGCTAAAACTTGCTTTGGTCCACGTAAGGAGCGAGAGAGACATCAGGAAGAGTGCTTTGGGCTACCTGGCGGCGGTGCAATCTTTGCTGTACTGATCGGTGCAATTATTATAATCGTTGGCCTATCTTCCTTATTGAGCAATGTCTTCAAATGGAACATAGAGCTCTGGGGCGCCATATGGCCCTTGTTTATAATCATTGTTGGGGCGTTGATAATCGCAGGTGCCGCTTACGGGTTGAGTCGAAGGAAATAGCTGTAACTTAAAATCCGCGTAATTCGCAGTTGGCTACCCCGCAACGCCTGCATATCTCGTAGTGACTCCATCGCGAAATCGATATCTTCGTTAGGAGCCAAAAAAGAACTAGCAATAACAAAAACAAATCTAAATAGATGCTCTGTGTTATTCCATCAGCAACGATTAGGATAAGGAAAGCTCCGAGGGCAAAAAGGGCATTAATAAGCGAGCGAATTGAACTCCGCTGCGGGGAGAAAAACAGGGGCTGAACGATACCAAGGGTCACGCAAGCTGCACCCACCCAAGCTAGTAAAAAAATGTTCTGCCCGATTTGAAAATTTCCAAAAAAATATAGAAGAGATCCGATTAGAGCCATAAATCCCCCTAGAAATAGGCCAGCGCAGCCGGCACAAATGGTCTTGTCACCCGTCCGTAACACATGGGGGAAGAATTTGCCACAGTTGGGATGGTGGCCGATGAAAAATTTTTTCGAAGAAACTCTTGGTTTTTTAAAGGCACTTTTTGCAGGTTTCTCTCCACCAAAACTAATTGATCTGGAACAGGGACCAGGAAAAACAACTGCAATCATCCCTGCGATGCAAATTGATCCAAAGATAATGCCCACCAAGGGTTTTCGCATAGGGATATTTTCGGAAACGTTCGGTGGGAAAAGTAAAGATGCCATGATAACTACAAGACCGAAAATCGAGACCGCTAAAAAAAATGCCAGAATTGAACTGCGGTACATTTGGAGCTTCACCTGAAAAGACCCCTTAACTCTTTAAGGAGGCCTTGGCTTGCTAGGTACCTGTATGTCCTTCTCTTCATTGTGTTATTCGAGAAAAGGCCGGTTATTCGCCTTCGGAAGGAACCGTAGAAGCTTCTGTAGCAATTGTATAGCTCCTCCTGTATCTCTTCCCTCGTCAAGGTTTCTGTAGGCATGATAGCATGAACCATGTCGTAGTTCGCCCAATTGTCATCCTCTAGCCAGCCATTTCTCCTTGCAGTTTCGTAGAGGTCGGTGCCCGGAAACGGCGTCAGTATCATGTAAATAGCCAAATCTGGGTCCATCTCGTTAGTGAACTCCCTCAGTCCAGCCATCGATTCGGTCGTGTCATTACGCTCCCCAATGATAAACGTTGCTTGGGCGAATATGTCGTTATCCTTCAACAGTTTAATCGCGACTTTGGCGTCATCAGGCCGTATCCCCTTCCTGAAAGCGTTAAGGGTTTCCAAGCTGTGGCTTTCCACCCCGACGAGCATCCAGCGAAGGCCCGCCTTTCTCAACTTGGGCAGTAAATTCTGGTGTTTGACGATATCATCCACCCTGACCTGCATGAACCACGCTATTTCGTCGCCCATCTTCCTCTTGATGATTTCGTCGCACAAATCGTTCGCGTGTTTATCCAAGCTGAAATTGTCGTCGGTCAACCATAGGAATTTGGTCCCATAGTTTTGGTAGCAATACTCCATCTCGTCAGCAATTCGCTTGGGTGATTTGACCCTCCACTTGCCACGCCAGTGTTTCCATTGGGAACAAAAGGTGCACCTGTGGGAACAACCCCGCGACCCCTCAATCAACGCGTACCCGGCCTTTTTGCCCAGCATCATCGCGAAGTGATATTCGTGCACGATATCCTCGACAAAGCGATATCCCGGGAACGGCAGTTTGTCCAAGTTCTCGATCAAGGGCCTTTCTTGGTTGTGTATGATTTTTCCCTTTTGTCTGAATGAAATCCCCTTTACTTTAGATAGAGAGGATTCCCCGCTAACGGCCTTGCACATCTCCGCAAATGTTCGTTCGCCCTCTCCCCGGACGATGC
>CAYUMT010000147.1:0-2920 GCA_964446015.1 Hadarchaeota archaeon (SeqCode) | reverse complement strand
CTTTGGGTGTCAGGCTTGATGTCGTGTCACCACCACATACTCATGCTTGAAAGATCAATTCAAAATTTAATCTGCCCCTAACCTGGCACTTGAGGCCGACCGGGCACAGCCGTGCCGTTTTCAAATAACACCTTTTAACGAAAGAATTTATAATAAAGAAGGCTTTCGGGCATCGTTGCCCGGCCCCTCAGTTTTTCGTTCGGCGACTGAGGTGCATAAAATCATAGCAGGATAGAAAACTGTGACAGTACAAACTATTGTTTCAGCCATTACCTCACCATATGATAAAGCTCGACTTTCAGAGTGGGTTACCAGTATATCGACTTTTTCGGACTTCCTCGCAGCAAACGAGAGCAAAATCCTTAAAAAGCTCAACGGTGCAATTACAGACGAGGATAAAAAAGACGTCATTTCTGAGTTGGACATCGCAAGGCGTTTCTTGGCTTATCCAGATTCTATGGTATCATACGAGCCATACGGGGGTGCCGATAGGAGAAATCCTGACCTTCTCGTGAAAAACCCAGCGTTTTCTGATTTCAATGTCGAGGTCAAACGAATTCGGGAATCAATTGCGACGGAGAATTATGATGACTGCCTATCTGCAATTGTGTCGGCGTTCCGCGAAGTTAAATCACCGTTGGGCGTCGCAGTAGAGCCGATAAATTTGGATACAGTTATCGACTTACCTGAGCGGCTCAATGCTGCATTACCGAACGTTACAGATTATGTGCGGAGCCGTGTTGAACACTACGCGTCCACTCTACCTCCAGGTAAGGACGTGGCTGTATCAATACCTGGCTTTGAGGGTGAACTCGAGTTAGTTTTTTGCCATGTCTCTGACAAGGATCCCGAAACGCCAACCGCCAACTTCACAAGTTCTGTACCAGTACTCTACAAACAGAATGAGTCATTCAAATATAGCGATCATATTTGCATAGCTTTAGGGCAGTTACGCAACGGGATGGTAAACGTGCTTGCGATTTTGTGCGATAGTATAACCCACGAACCAGAGGAAGTGTGCATAGCTCTTCAGGAAATGTACAAGCGAGCTCTCAAAGGCGATGACGATTTTTTCCAGCAGAGGAAACTCAGTGGTGCACAAGATTACCTTGAACGGTTGAAATTACTTAGCGCTGTTGTTGTCTGTTCGAAGTATCTTTCTATCCCAAAAGTCGGCACGCCTAACTACGTGTGGGCTAATCCAGATACAGCATATCCGCTCCAGCAGGAAGCGTTGTCGTTTATGGCGGTGATGTGACCAACGTTTGCCGTTATTTGGGTGCTGTCAACGCGAGGTGTGCCAAGGCAGGCACCGGAGATGGGCGGGCAAATGCTGGCGCATTTCCTGTTCCTCAGTTTTCCGTTCGGGAGAAAAATTATGAACAAGACGTTTTCAATCTGGACAAGGTGGTCAAAAAGGGCGGGACTTGCCAGCCTTAACTATCCTGGCGTCTATGCCCTTGCCATTTCACCTACGGACCTATCTGGACAACCCTTCTCGTGGAAACGGGAGATTGTCTATATCGGCATGACGAATGCTAAAGCGGGGCTCAAGTCCCGACTTCAGCAGTTTGACAACACAATAAAAGGTGGCGACGGACATGGTGGCGGCCATAGAGTCCGTTTCAAGCACCAATACTACACCAAATTGAGTAAGCATCTCTATGTCTCTGTTTGTCCACAGGAGTGCGACGTGACATCAAACACCCCCTCAGACCTAATGGTGATGGGAAAGGTGGCGAATCACGAATATGAGTGTTTAGCGGTCTTTGTTGAGGCATTTGGCTATCTTCCGGAGTTCAACGATAAGCAGAGGTCCCCAAAGAAATGAGATCGCGAACAATCGGTATCAGAATGAAACCCAAGGACTTCATAACAACGCTTTAGCGTAAAGCCGCTTTCACAGCGGTCGGTCCATCCGCGTTGCGTGGGCAAGGAAAAGGGGTCTTACGGGCATCACAGGAATTCCTTGCTCAGATGTCTCTTGCGCGATTACCTAAATCAAGTACAAAAAGATTTCAGCTCTGGTTAGACCGTCAAACCGAGTTGCTCCTTGACACTCTCCCCATTAAGAACAGACCTTGGGGTGCCGCACGAAAGGCTATTAACCTATTTCTGCGAGATGCATTATATAATCAGTATCTCTGTAAACAGTTCAAACTTCAATTAATTGAATCCTGGCTTGAGATCCCTTTGGACAGTGCAGTGGTAAAGGGCCTAAAGTTGCAGAGTAATCCAGGCGAACTTCCTCGATGGCCTGGGCTTAAAGACTTAGAACCGAATCTCAGTGAAAAATTTCAGTTCTTCGCATCAAAACGAGCCAATTTGAAAGGAGTTGCCAGAGTGCACTTGGACATGTATCTTTGGTTGGATAATAGATGAAAGACCAACAAGTCACAGGCAATATTGGACTTTATTACGCTTGCTTCCAGCTTTCTCGCATGGGGTGGAATGCCATGCCGACAGCCCGAAATGCTCGCGGCGTAGACATCATTGCTTACAATAGCGACTGTTCACGAATGATAAGCATTCAAGTCAAGACGCTCTCTAGAAAAAATCCTGTTCCTTTGGGGTCTTCTCTTGATCGAGTGATGGGTGATTTCTGGATAATCGTAAATGAAGTTGCGAAAGAGCCAAAATCCTATATTATGTTACCTCAAGAAATTAAGGAATTAGCTCATCGTGGGGAGAAAGATGGGAGAGTATCATTTTGGTTGCAGCCATCAGCATATTGTATCGACGATTTTCACGAAGCTTGGTACAGAATAGGAGTGCCGAACCAATCGGTGAAGAGGGACGGGCGAAAGCGGCGCCGTTGAACTAAAATATCTTTTTTATCACAATGTGCCTTTATTGGCTGCATCCAGTCAGTGACCTCCGGCAAAGCCGGAGGCTTGATTGTGAACCGCTCAAAGCGGTA
>CAYUMT010000146.1:0-2961 GCA_964446015.1 Hadarchaeota archaeon (SeqCode) | reverse complement strand
ACCTTGTAACAATACGTACTTTTGCATGAACCAGCGGCAAATCCAGCGGATAAATAATATCCATCGTAAAATGCCATAGATTCTATTGCGTTTACGATTTCGAAAATTTTCTTGTAAGCTCCAGCTCTATCTAAAATCGTCTCTCTGTTTCTAACTATGACTTCAGATTTGACGTCAAGTCTGAAAAATATTGCATGTTTGTACCTTTTGACTATCTCTCTAAATTCCTCCGGTTTAATGGTATGAGGGGGACAATTGATGGAGGTCCCAAAGCCAAAGCATGGTGGAACCCTGCACTTCAACCTTACGCTTTCATTTACGGGTACCATATCGGTAGCTATTTTCTTAGAGTCGGTTGCGCCTAATCTGACAGCCTCTTGCCTGTATTTCTCCAGGTCTTTATTCAACTTGTCTTCAGATATTTTTAACTCGATCTTTCTTATCGCCCTATTCATCTGCTTCCCCAAGGTAACGGAGTCCCAAGGAGAACTCCCAATAGGGGAATTTAACCCATTCGCATAGCTGGTCTAGAATTAATTGAAACGAGGCCCATAATTACAATGGTTGAGATAAAAACGCAGTTCTGAAGAATCTCTTAAGCCTCTTTTACTTTCATCTTCCTTACGCCGGCCATCATGAGTCCCAATTGCCTGATACTAGCCTTTTTAGCGTCGACTACCCCCACAACATTACCCTCGTACATGACCGCAATTCTGTCGCTCATCGCCATTATTTCATCCAAGTCCTCCGAAATAAGCAAAATCGCCATGCCGGCTGCCCTCTGCTCCATCAACTTGTTTTGAACGAACTCAGTCGCGCCTACATCAAGCCCGCGCGTTGGCTGGTTTGCTATCATGAACTTCGGGTTTCTGGAAAGCTCCCTCGCCAGAATCAGCTTTTGGAGATTTCCCCCGGACAAATTTTTTGCAGGCACGTCCTTGCTCGGCGTCATTATATTGTACTCCTTAATCAGTGCTTCAGCGTTTTTGTCTATTTCGCTCTTGTTCAGGAACCATTTTATCTTTAAGGGCATGAACCACCGGTATGCGAACGGAGTTTTTGACTGCGCCCCAAGGATCAAGTTGTCCGCGACGGAGAAGTCCATCACGAGACCCATTCCCATTCTGTCCTCGGGAATGTGACCAACCCCCTGGTCGAGGATATCTTTTGGAGAGGCATTCGTCGTATCCTTGCCTAAAATGGTAATTTTTCCCCCAGTGGTTTTCCTGAGTCCTGCAATCACCTCAGCAAGCTCTCTTTGACCATTTCCTGAAACTCCAGCAATTCCCAATATCTCTCCCCCACTAATGGATAATGTGACCTTTTTTAGTGCAGGCACCCCTTTGTCATTCAATGCCTCAAGATCTTTGATCTGAACCACGACTTTTCCTTTTTCAACCCTCTTCCTCTTTACGGTAAAGTGGACATGTCTCCCGACCATACTATGTGCTAAATCCTTGCGACTTGTCCGCTTGGTCTGGATCTTTTCCACAACCTTCCCGCGCCTCAGCACAGTGACGCGATCACTTATCGCCATAACTTCAGGTAGCTTGTGGGTTATGAAGGGTATAACTGCCAAACCCCCCTTGGTCATATTCTTAATCATCTTGGCGAGCTCCTCAACTTCCTGCGGCGTTAGAACGGCTGTGGGTTCATCTAGGATTAGAATCTGTGCTTCCCTATAGAGGGCCTTGAGTATCTCAACACGTTGTCGCTCTCCCACAGAAAGCTGTTCGATCCTAGCTTTAGGGTCCACCAAAAGTCCGAACTTCTTTGAAAGCTCCATTATTCGCTTCTCAGCAACGTTAAGGTCAAGGAACGGTTCCCTTGAAGACTTGAGCCCCAAAATTACGTTCTCAGTGACGGTGAGAGGATCAACTAGCATGAAGTGTTGGTGAATCATTCCTATGCCAAGATTGATCGCATCCTTTGGAGACTTTAGGGTGACGCGTTTTCCCCTGATATATATCTCACCCTCGTCCGGCTGATAGAGCCCGTACAAAATATTCATTAAGGTCGTCTTACCAGCGCCATTCTCCCCAAGCAAGGCATGGACCTCACCGGCCTTTATCTGAAAATCTATTTTATCGTTCGCGAGCACGCCTGGGAACTGTTTTGTTATCCCACGCATCTCCAGAACCACGTCTCCAGGCTTTACCTTCTCCAAGCGGAGACGCTCAACGGCTTCCCTTTTTTTATCCGCTGAGGACTTCCTACCTAGGCCAAGTTTCAATTACTCCCCTACTTTTGTATAAGACAAGGGTTTAAAAACATAATGGATTGCCCATTGAGTAGCATTAATTTTTACGACACTTGACCCCCACACAGAAAGGACTAAAAAGCTGATGTTCTAGTAAATGGCGAGGTGAACGAATGAAAAAGTTGTCAGAGATGAATGGGATGAAAATCTACAGCGACCGCGCTCGTTACGTTGGTACGATCCAGGATGCCGTGATAGATGAAAAAGAGGGAAAGGTAGTCGGGCTTGTTTTTGAGCGAAGCGCAGAAAAGGCCTTCTCCGTCCCATATGACAGCATCACGGCCATAGGTGACATAATACTAGTATCCAGCAAGAAGGAAGATAGAAGCGTGCCGGCATGATTGAGGCATTCGGCGGGAAAAGACCACGCATACATAAGAAGGCATTCATTCATCCAACCGCCACGATTATCGGGGACGTAGCGATAGGAAAATATTCAAGCGTTTGGCCCGGTGCCGTCATCAGGGGAGATTTCGGGTCCGTGAGAATTGGAGATTACACGAGCATTCAAGACAACGCGGTTATACACGCGGGTGACATCTACACTGAAAAGGGGCCAGTATACTATCCAACTAAAATAGGGAACTATGTCGTTGTTGGCCATCTCGCTCTAGTGCACGGAGCCACGATCGAGGACCATTGCGTAATAGGCGGGAGTTCCTTGGTCTTCAACGGCGCAAGGATAAGGAAGGGCTCGATGG
>CAYUMT010000145.1:0-3014 GCA_964446015.1 Hadarchaeota archaeon (SeqCode) | reverse complement strand
TCCGAGCACTGATCTACTCTGTGGAACCTATCACGGCCGTACCTGCAAGTACCAGCTCCGGACAAGCTAAACGCTTTTGCTTTTGCGCTTCGCTGCAGAGGGTCCTTCCCAAGAACGAAAAGGCTGCTTGATCGGATATTTGGAGGAGAGGAGAAGCAGTAGGAAGGAGGATCAGAGTGGAGAGTATACCAACCTTTATTCTGGCATTATTCGGTGCTGTTACGGGTTTTATCAACTCTGCTATAATAGCCCATCGTCATTTTGTTACTGAAAAGTCCCAATTGAAGGTAGTAGCTGGGGTAGTACCTTTTCGGAAGCATAATCAACCAGCGGACCTGGTACTTTTCGAGATAGTCAACACTGGACAAAAACCTGTTAGTGTTAGAGGGTATATATAAGAGCTTTAGAGGAAAGAGGGAAAGCGTTATTGTAAGACATTGGAAACTTGTGGAAATTCTTGAAATAGAATCCGTTCCTGAATCGGCATTGATTGAATCATTTCCTGTAATTTTACATCCGATGGAGACTCGTTTCCAGGTAAGTCCAGATTCGGAGTTGGTGGAGAACTTAGATAAAGTTGAAAGGATATACGTGTTAGATTCAGAAGGAAAGAAACGTGAAGTTTCAGAACTAAGGGATCTTAAAAAACAGTTGAAGGCATTGTCAGGGTAGGTAATTACTGAATTATGGTTCGCAAACTCTTACAGGCGATTCTTGATTACATCGAGGAGCTTGAGCGCAAATATAAACTCAAGACGATAGCCGATCTCAAGGACAAGATCGGTAAGGACATCCCTGTCAATGGTAGTAAAACTTTTTTTGTAAATTAACACTTCAATCAATGGTTTTTTCAACTGTACATTGATAAACTCCAATACCTAACAAGCTGCCGATAAAGTTGAAAATTAAATCTTTTGCAGAAGCATCTCTCGGCGTAAAGTATTGACAAGATTCTTCAAAAATGGAAAAAATGGTTACAATTATCAAGGTGTAACCAATTGCCTTAACAAGGTCTGCCTTCTTTTTTCTAAAGAATTTCATCCACAATAAAGAAAGGATTGCAAAAAAAGGTATATGTAAATAATTTTGAATTTTTGCAAAGGATATTTCGATATTAAAAGTTCTTTGTAGCTGAGATCTTATGGATGATAAAAAACCAAAATGGTGTTTTATCTCGATTTTAATTTCATCTACTGGGAGAATAGCCAAGATAAGAATTAAAACCATAAAAAGAACTATAAAGATAATGTTTTTTTTATTCAATAATTTATCTCCTTATTATTTTGATTACAACATTTTTGATCCAACGTGATGTTCGCCTGCTGGTGGGTTTTAGAGCACAAAACGTTAGTAATTTACGGAACTCAATTAATCGCACCTGACGTGAGGAATTCACCGCATCGCCCGCCAGTCAGGTGCAGCAATAGTGTACGCCCGGCATGGACGTGATCTTGTGGGGTGTAAGTCCCCTATACGTGAATCCAGTCTATAATAATATAGCACTCCAAACATCATGTGCCGAAATAGCCAGGTAGCTGGATAGAAAGCAGGCCCTGGCCTACAGGAGAATACCTCATGACTCAACATAAGAAAACAGCCAGAGCCTGCAATGAGAAAAAGTGGATTGGAGTTGTTAATGATAAAAACGTTAGAAACGCATATAAAGTTCCCAAAAAAATTGAAAGGTTAGCCTATGGACTATTTTACACTGTCATAGATAGCGACACAACTTGGGACTCCTGAAGGCACTATCCGGTATAGGGCAAAGTTGTTTGATGATTTCTTTTCTTATGTCCAGAGGGGAAGGAGACCGGAGGATTGCCAATAAACAGGAAAATCTGGATACCCATTGCAGTTGCAGCCGTAACAGTAGTTGGGGCAGGCATCGCATGGTGGGCCTTTCGTCCCGAACCGGATTTGGCTCAACCGCGGACGATCACCATCGACAGCTTCAACATCTATCAGTTTGGAAAGGGCAACAACCCAGCTCGACGTGATTTGGGTGCTCTGGCGAGGCTTTCTATCGGCATGGATATCGTGGTCCTCCAGGAGGTAGGTGCCGGAGGAGGACCGGATCAAACCGGAATACTCAGGGATTCTATGAACGCAGCTTTGCCTGAAGGGGTCAAACTTTACAAATGCTCTCCCATCACGGAGTTTACCGGCAACCAGGAGCGCTATGCATTCATATCCCGCGATCCTGCGGCCCAAATTGCCGTCGATGGAAATCCCAATACCAGTGAAGGAGAACGGACGGAGGCAAGCACAATGAAACAATGGATAGTTTGTACAGGACCATCTCTGAACGATGACAGGGCCATCGCGGCTGCAATCGAGGATCTGCAGAACGATGGTGAGCGGTTCGGACTCTCGTTCAAATGCGTCTCAGAAGCGCCTCGTACGTTGGAGGACGTAATTCTCGTGGGCGATGCGGGAAGAAATCCCATCACGGCGCGTCTCCTGAACGAGGGGACGATTCAGTTGGAGTGCGTAGACCATCCTCAAGGGTATGAAATCCATACCCGCCGCTCGAACGGCGGACGGCTTATGGTCGTTGCAGGAGGATCTCCTCTGGGAGATGTGTATGGATTGTACTGGATCTGGGATCGGATGCGTGTCTTCGGGGAAATACCTGACCTCAATCTTAAGCGTTCACCTGCTCTCCCGATACGTCTTACGGACATTGGGAGCGAGTCCGCAGTCCGCAATGCGCTCCGCTATACGGCCAACTGGGTTTCCGGCTCCAACATACTGGATCTGGTTCCATGGGCTGCGGAACCTGAAGCGACCAGGAACGCGGAGCACCGTCAGAAGGTGAGGGAGCTCATAGAGGTGGCTCATGACCTCCACATGAAGTTCCTGGCCTCTGGTGACGAGTTCTCCTACCACCCCACGCTCTTTGAAGAGTTTGGAGCGACTCCCGATCCGGACGATCCGGCTCTGTGGGAGGCACTGCAAGCGAAGTACAGACGGCTGTTTCAGGTCCTGCCAGAACTGGATGGCGTGAAGATCCG
>CAYUMT010000144.1:0-3026 GCA_964446015.1 Hadarchaeota archaeon (SeqCode) | reverse complement strand
CGTCGGCTTCTTCAAGTTCCTTTAAAAAATTTCTCAAATCTTTAACCATTGGATCTCTACTCTAGTTTTCATGTTTTGATTTTTATATGTAGGGTTTGTAGTATACGTTTCTGTTCGTCGGCTTAAGTGAGTGTTGTAACCCCAAATTAATTCGAGTTAGCAAGTCCTGCTGTGGATACTGTTTTCAATGCGCGAATTTAGGCAGGAATTTGGACTTCAGTGTGCAATAAGAAATAAAATGCTTTTCGGAAGGTTTTATTTTTTTATCTTTCATTACCAAACATTGTTACGTGGCACAACAACTTTGCCATCGATAATATCTTGCTTTAATTGTGCGACTTTTGCCTCTAGCTGTCGTAAAAATAAAAAAAGTAAAAAATAACTTATTTCCACAAGTAACTTAAGCTGACGAATAGTTTTATAAACAATTGAAAATATTTTAAAATCGATCAGATGAAACTTGTTGATTTAACGCAGCCTTGGGGAGCGATGGCGCCCCCATATCCTACGGATCCTTCCCCCGTGATAAGCGTCACGGGCAGGATTTCAAGGGGAGCTCTTTTTTCTCAGAAAATAGAAACATCTATGCATTGTGGGACTCACATAGATGCCCCGATACATGCCGTTTCAGGAGGCAAGGACATGGCGAGCATTCCCTTGGAGCAGCTCTACGGCGACGGCGTCATCGTCGACGTTAGCGACGTTTGTGGCGAGTTCGATGAAATCAAACCACATCACATTACTGATAAGATGGAGGTTAAGAGAGGGGATATATTAATAATTCACACTGGTTTTCATCACTACTACTTCAACGGTTCGATGCCCGATGAGACGGCCTATTTCTGCAAGCACCCCGGACCTCTAAAGGAGTTCGCCGAGTGGGCTATAGAAAGGAAGCTAAAGTGGATAGGGTTCGATTGTGGGAGCGCAGACCACCCTATGAATAACATTATTCAAGAAATCAGGCCAGACATAACAAGACAATTTGAAAAAAAGGTCGGCAGAAAGGCAAGCGAAGTTTTTCCGAGGGAGGGCTGGAACGTAATGCACAAGTTGCTTTTTGCTCGTGAGATCATACACGCGGAGAACGTTGGCGGGGACATCGACAAGGTCTTGAACAAAAGGACGACAATCGGAGCATTTCCTTGGAGATATGTTGGTGGAGATGGAAGCATTTGTAGAATCGTGGCCTTCGTCGAGTGAGTGAATCAATCGATAATTAGCCCTAAGTCTTTGAGTTCCCTTTTGACCTTTTCGTACAGCTCTAGGTAGTTTCTTTTAGGCGTTAATGTGTTAAGGTCGTATAGCTCTTCAAAGCTCTTCCCAGGGGGAGCTGAAGTCAATTTATCCTCGTATTTGGATATGATGACTTTGGCTATTTCGTTAGCATCAGCACGCTTCAAACCTGCCGCAGCTTTAGCTACTTCACCTTGGAATCTTGGCTCCAATCCGCTGCCTTGGTTCGGTTTGACCAGCACAGCCTTCCGGACACCTTGACTAATGTGACCTCCAGAGACCACAATAAGAATAGTTTTTGCCGCTGTTTCTAAAAACATCATCTCGGTTCCTGGGCCAGCAGCTGTTGTACAACCGCATCCCGCAATAAGATTTGTATTTCTTGTAAGTGCCTGCCACATAAGACTGGTTACCCATAAACCGCGGCGGTCGGTCGTAATAGACTTTGGCTCGACCAAATACGCATGTGCGTCGTTGTAACCAGAAAGTTTCGTGTAGCACGCCAAAAGGCTGTGGAAGCCTCCAGCGACGCCTACAACGGCCGCGCCTTCCGGTCCGCCTGCAAAGCCACCTATCATGGGCAGCCAGAATGGATTTCTGTGGCAACCATAATTTATGGAAAAAGCTACCTTTGCCAGTGCGTCGTAGTCTGTTTTCAACTCGGAGGTTGTCGGTATCGAAATTGCGTCCGTGGGCCTAATACCATCTCCACCACAAGAAGCTATGTCAGCTGCTGCGCTCGGGCACGCTGAGATGAGATGCAACCCTTGCCTTCCAACACGTCTTAATGCTTCCCTAACCCAAGCCACTGCACATTTGCCGGCGTGGATCTCCAGAGGTGAACCTGCTCTCCACGGCTTTCCTTCTATCGTGAAAGGAGGTCCAAAATAAATACCATCTACTGTCTTCTCTTGAGCTATGCTTTGGTAGATTTTCACGAACATCTCTCCCTCTTCCGGGTTGCTTTCTATAATGCCGCCTAAATTTAATGGCGGACTTTCGTCCTCTACTTCGCGTTTCTCCAGCCATTTTCTTTCAGCTCCCTCTCCAATGGAGATTCGTGGGTTAGCTTCGTGTAAAGCTCCCTTTATCTCATCCTCGTTGAACTTTATCTGGCGATGGCTATTGATACAAAAGGTTCCAGTTTCCAAATATAGTCTAAAACCCGCTTCAAATGTGTCGTCGGCAAGGCTATCATCGCTAGGTAATGGTGTACTGGGATCGTAGCGAATATCGTATTCCTTGATCAGTTCGCTGGTCTTTTTGAAGATCAGCATGTTGAATTCTTTTGGCTCGAGCATCGGACCGGTGTTTATGGCCCGGTCTAGGACCTCCCAGAAGGAAACAATCGCCATATATTATAATTGCTAATTTTTATTTAAATTTAATAGAATTTTGATTTTTCTGATAGTCAAAGCTAGATAGGGAAGCTCAAATTTTTAACGCGTTAGAGAAAGTCATATAAACGCAAGTTTTTCCTAAATTAAATGGTATGAAATGGTTGATTTAGAAGTGAATTTTTGCGGGTTAGTTTTCAAGAACCCTATTCTCGCTGGCTCTAGTGAGCTCACAGAAACCACAGATAACATAAAAAAAGTTATACGTGCCGGGGTTGGCGGCATCGTTGGCAAAACCATAACAACTATAACAGGATTGTACAGGCCGCGTCCATATCTATTCCATCTAAGCAAGCATGGTTTTAGAGATGGGGCGATGGCTTCAGTTGGTGGGTGTGATTTAACCCCTCCAAAAAAATGGATAAGAAAACAAGGATTGGAAAGCGTTAAGCT
>CAYUMT010000143.1:0-3088 GCA_964446015.1 Hadarchaeota archaeon (SeqCode) | reverse complement strand
CCAAGCCGATAAAGGAGCTGCTCAAAAAGCTTGGCGGCGCGGACCTTCGGGGCAAAAAGGCCTTCGCTTTCGACACCCGGATCAAAAAATGGTGGACCGGAAGCGCCGCAAAGGGAATCGAGGGGAATTTAAGTAAACTGGGGATGGAAGTTGTAAGGCCGCATCACTCAGCCACAGTCAAGGGGGGAAAGGGGCCCCTTGAAGAGGGGGCGGAAGAGGAGTTCAAAAAAATCGGAAGGGAGATAGCAGAATCGATTCGCTGACCTTTGACCCGAGAACCAAAGCCGTGAGAGCTAGAACGAAGTTTACGTGTACCAACTAGCCTTTTTTAGATGTGGTGCGGTATCAAGGATTTGTATCTGAGTTTGTGCTCCTTGAAGATTCACGCAAAATTACCGAAACATCATCATTCATAATTTTTTGTATTCAACATTCAGGATTATGTCTCTCCTCTCAAGCCCGCTCAGAATTCTTTTTCTAACTGGTTTTGGCAGAGCTTCCGGGGGAAAGATTCCATGCAACTTTTTTCCCCTCTGTACAGATTTCAGGAACACAACTGAGGATATGGCGGCCGGATAGGAGATGTAATTGGCACCGTGCAACTTTTTGTTTATCGTTTTTTGGGAGAATATCGTGTTCGTCCTCGTCAGGACTTTGTTTTTACCCACATATCCTTCACAGTCCACAAAAATCCCGAAGAAGCCGTCTTCAATGATTCCCTTATCCAAAATCTTTACAAATTCCTTGGTGGTCGGCGTACCTTCAATGATTGAATAGGCGAATTTCCTTGGAGAAATCTTGAACTTTCCCACCCTTACTTTTTCTTCATCGAAAATTCCGAGCTTGTACAGGGCAAGCAATATTTCTATATCCTCTCCTCCGCCCTTGACATCGATGTTCCTCAATTTTATGAAATGAGGAATAGTATACGGTTCGTCGTGAGCCAAGAGGTAGCAAGGCATCTTACCGAACGGGGCCAGGTAATCATAGGTCTCCCTCTCGGCGAACGGTTCTTTGATCATGTAACGGTAATTCCTATATACGAGGGGTCTGGAGGCCACGTCGAACAAACCCTCCCTCGACCAGGGGAGCACAAACTCCAGGCTCCTCTGTTCCTCCAACGTTCTTATTTTTATATTCTCTAGGCGGTCGAATTCTTCACTGGATTCCTTCACCATCAAGTTTGACAATCCCGGTGAGACTCCAGCATTTATGAGCCCGAACAGCCTCTCCTTTTCGAATTTTTCGTTCATCAACAATTGCTCTGCGATATTTCTCCTGTTGTCGCCGTAGCAGGCAAAGTCCATGTAATCCACCCCAACCTTCAAGCAAAATTGTAGAATTCTCAAGTTCAACAAAATGTCCCTGCCATTTATGCTCATGTGACTTGGGAGTGAGTTCACGACGAAATCACTCTTTTTCATCAACCCCTTGATAACCTTAAAATCCAGAGCATCGGCCACCCTCAACTCCACGGAGTTGAAATCCTTCAATAGAAAACTTTTAGCAAGTTTTTCATTTTTGCCCACACAGAGAATATTGTCAACGAATTTTTCCCTCAGCAGCAGCCTAATTATCGTGGAACCGATGGTGCCACAGCCCAAAACCAATACATTCAATTTCCCATTCCCCCCCTAAGTTTCTCGTCTCAGCGCACTAAAAACTCTGTCGAGGGGCAATTGAAAAAGCGGCAGTTTGCCCGCCCCACCGGACCAGAAAGGACTCTCAACGCGCCTTTTTCTTTGTTTAGGTGCACCAGCCATTTTTATCCCGTAATGCGGGGAGGGGATTTGATTTTGCTACATTGGTTTTTCTACCAAGAACGCTCCCATTGCGCGCATCTTATCATATCTAAGGTTAACAAAACCGGCTTTCCTCAGGTATTCGATCCACCTATTCTTGGGCAAAATCATCCAAGAAAAAAATGGGCTAAATATCAAGATGCCTTCCCAAGAATCCCTCAGAGGTTCCAGCAAAAGGAATCTTCCACCCGGCCGTAAGACCCGGTATATCTCCAATAGGGCCTTTAATCTATCTTGTTCGCTGTGAAAGTTGTTTATGACGCTACTGCTAGTCACGACATTAAAAGAACTGTCAGGGAAAGGAACCGAGAGGACATTGCCGGTCTTGAAATCGACCCTGTTCCGTACCCCTTCGACCTCGGCATTTGCGTATGCCCGTTCCGGCGAGTTCCCAGGTAATTCGACTTTATTCCAGATATCTATGCCGATGACCTTTCCCTTATTCAAGTGCTTGGCAATCCCCACTGTCATCTTCCCCAGACCGCAGCCCACGTCTAGGACCTTCTCATCTCCTTTCAACTCTAGGATCGGGGAGGGGTCCGTACTTTCAGTCTCTTTAAACAGCCGCATGGAAATCGCATAACTGATTACAAAATATATGCCAAGCCCAATCAAGATGGAGCCAGCCAACCACCAGTAAATAACGACTACGATCACTCCAGAAAAAATGAGGACAGCCGATAAGATAGTGAAAATTGGCAAAGCATAATAACCATAGTGCGGTTTTGAACCATTCAAGTTATTCCCCTACTATTTATTTGAAGGCACTTAATTTTACTTATCTAGCACATTTTGAGCCATCGAACCTGAACCCACGCCGCGTGAGGCGGCCCCTAACATCTTTATTGGTTACTATTTCGATATTGTTTTTGAGGAAGAATTTTGATAACTGTAGACTTGGGTGACCTTGAAGGAGAGCGTGATGCTTTAGCCGAATATTTTCAGACAAAACTTCAGGCATCGGTCAAAATAAACGGCAAAATGTTACTCGTAGATGATTCAAAAGTCCCAATAAGAACTAGGGATGTGAAGATGTATCTTAAACAGTTTATTTATCACAGAAAATTCCCCGAGGAATATCGAGTAATAGTTGACCATCCACTTATAAGGGTATTAAAGGCGAAAACTCGTAAAAAATCCAAACCGCGCAGAGAAGAGGTGCCCGCACCCAATCCTGAAGATACTATGCCTTGGTTCTTCCCAAAAACTTATCTATTCTAATAGTTGCCTTTGCGAAGGAACGGATTCAAGAACTTTAGGAACGCGCTCGAGCCGCCGAACCCGAA
>CAYUMT010000142.1:0-3142 GCA_964446015.1 Hadarchaeota archaeon (SeqCode) | reverse complement strand
GCGCGACGTTGAGATTTGATACCTTTAACATGAATTCGTCAAGGACTTTCATCTTGTTGCCTCTAATTATCTACGGCAAAGTTTCCTAAAAGTTTGTGTCCAAACAAGACCCTGCAGGTTTCTTCAAATTAGCAATCGAATAAATAAACGGATTTAATCTTCGAAAGCACTTCTCGCATGACGAATGCCGCTGCTTTTTATAAGTGTAGTTATAAAGTTAAGACTATACAGGGATAAAAATGTCCTCGAGTTCTAAGCAAAATCGAAATCTGGATTGTATAGGCTTGTACTGTCCAGAGCCTGTGTTCAAAACTAGAATGGAGCTGGATCAAATGGAAGTCGGCGAGGTGTTGGAAGTGTCCGCAGATGACCCAGCGGCTGAGGAGGACATAAAGAGCTTGGTCAAACATACTGGGAATGAAATGCTAGAGCTAAAAAAAGAGGGGAACGTTATCAAATTTTTGATTAAAAAAGTTAAATGAGGTGATATATCTGGAAAAGAAAAAAATACTCTACATTCAGACCAGTGGTGTTGAAACACCTGAGCGGCTTTATGCACCCTTCATTCTAGCAAGTACGGCGGCGGCGATGGGGATGGAAGCCACTATATACTTTTTGATAAAGGGTGTTACTGTAGTCAAGAAGGGAGAGGCGGAAAAGATCAAGCTGGGAGAGTTTCCAACCCTCAAACAGGCAATGGATCAAGCGTTGAAGGCTGGCGTGAAGATGGAGGTCTGCGAACAGAGCTGCATGCTGCTCGGCTTGGGTAGAGGGGAATTCGTGGGCGCCGCAAAGATAGTCGGTGCGGCCACGCTAAACGATAGGATTTTGGGTGCTGATGGAGTCGTGTGCTTCTGATAGCTAAAGGTGGTTCATAATGCGAAAGGTCTATTTGGACCACGCGGCCGGGATGTCCGTGGATCAGCGAGTTCTTGAAGCTATGATTCCGTACTTTACCCAGAGCTACGGGAACCCATCCTCCTCGCATTCATTCGGCAACGAAGCTCGGGTCGCGATTGAGGAAGCCCGTGGCAAGGTCGCGGAGCTGATCGGAGCGGAAAAGGGGGAGGAGATTATCTTCACCTCGGGCGGCACCGAGAGCAACAACTTGGCCCTCAAAGGTGTGGCACTTAGGAACAAGGATAAGGGAAACCACATCATCACCAGCTCGGTTGAACACATATCGATAATGAACATATGTAAGGATCTAAGCAAGCAGGGTTTCGAGGTGACATACCTTCCAGTTGATAAGTACGGGGTCGTGGACGTTGAGGCGCTGAAGAGGGAAATCAAGGACGGGACAATTCTAGTTTCCGTAATGTACGCAAACGGGGAGATCGGAACCATCGAGCCCGTAAAGGAAATAGGTGAAATTGTCCACAGCAAAGGCGCTCTCTTTCACGTGGACGCGGTGGCCGCAGCGGGTAAAGTCCCGATTTATGTCAAGGATGAAAACATCGATCTGCTATCTATTTCCTCAAATGACATGTATGGACCTAAGGGGGTTGGAGCGCTCTACATCAAAACCGGAACTCGCGTCTCGCCGATAATACAGGGCGGCGGACAGGAGCGGGGGCTTCGATCGGGGACGGAGAATCTTTCAGGAATAGTTGGCATGGGCAAGGCAGCTGAGATTGCAAAGGCCGAGATGAGCGCCGAAGCCGAGCGTTTGATTGGGGTAAGGGATAGGCTGATCAAGGGCATCCTGGAGAAGATTCCCAAGTCGTACTTAAACGGGCACCCGACCCAAAGATTGCCAAATAACGCCAACATCAGGTTCAGTTACGTAGAGGGCGAAGCACTGATTTTGAGCTTGGATATGGAGGGCGTGTACTGCTCGTCCGGATCGGCGTGCACCTCAAAGACGTTGGAGCCCTCCGCGGTCCTGTTGGCCATAGGCCTGTCGCACGAGGAGGCCCACGGCTCCCTTGTCTTCTCTTTTGGGAGGCAAAATACGGTGGAAGACGCGGACTATGTGGTGAGTATATTACCAGGGATAGTGAAGAAATTAAGGATGATGTCACCTCTAACTCCAAAGGGGTTTGAAAATGTATAGCGGCAAAGTCATGGAACACTTCAGGAACCCTCAAAACATGGGTGAAATCCAGGATGCTGACGGCGTCGGGACCGTGGGCAACCCGGTCTGCGGCGACCTGATGACCATCTACATCAAGGTCAGAGACAACCGCATTGAGGACGTCAAGTTCAAGACTTTCGGCTGCGGTGCCGCGATTGCGACGAGCAGCATGACGACTGAGTTGGCGAAGGGCAAGACCCTTGAGGAGGCGATGAAGATCACTAGGAAGGATGTGGCGGATGCCCTCGAGGGTTTGCCGCCCATTAAAATGCACTGTTCAAACCTGGCCGCGGATGCCCTGCACGAGGCCATAAAGGATTACCACAAGAAGAAGGAGGCCCAAAAATGAAAACCGTGAAATGCGAGCTGTGTAAGGTCGATGTCCCCGAAGAGAGATGCGTGTTCGCGATTTACAGCAAAAAGATCGGCGGCAAGGAATACTATTTCTGTTGCGAGCACCACGCCAAAGAGTTTGAAAGGAAATTGGCTAAAGACCAGCATAAGACTTGATTTAAACTTTAGAGTGAAATATCCATCGAGTCAGATGAACAGCGAGTCCTTGTTGGATCGGTACACCGCCATCATAAGCGGCAAGTTGGAGGAGCACCTCAAGTCGCTGAAGGATTCGGCGGGCAAATACCACCCGTTCATCCTGAGGGCTTACGAGGGCCTGGGGGAGTACCTGCTCAGGAAGGGGAAGAGGCTCGCCTCTTGCAGCACGCTGATGGCATACAAGGGTTATACAGGCGAGGTTGACGAGAGGATCCTCAATGTCTGCGTGGGCATAGAGCTTTACAGGCACTCGATTCTAATCCACGACGACCTGGTGGATGAGGATGATACCAGGAGGGGCGGGAAATCATTTCACACGGTCTTTGCCGATATTGGGGCGAGATTTGGCGAGGGGGTTTCGGTGTTCATGGGCGACGCGTTGTACGCGCTATCGATGGAGGCGATAATGGACTCCGGGTTCGGCAGCGAGGATGTGAACAAGGTCATCCGGATGCTCACGGAGGATTACCGCAACGTGAACGAGAGCCAGGTTCTGGACCTGTTATTCGAGCA
>CAYUMT010000141.1:2060-3175 GCA_964446015.1 Hadarchaeota archaeon (SeqCode) | reverse complement strand
GTGAAGAAGAAAAAAATAGTCAAGCGGCTTCTTTATACAGACCCATCTACTGGTAAGAAAGTGATTTACGAGCGAGAAATACCTTTTTACAAAAATCAAAAGCGAATTCTTCTAGGCAACAATACTAAAATTGATCCTAGAAATATAGATGATTATCTCGCTTTGGGCGGTTATAATGCTCTTTCCAAAGCACTTTTCCAAATGACACCAAAGCAGGTTTTAGAAGAAGTTAAGAAAGCGGATTTAAGAGGAAGGGGTGGTGGAGGTTTTCCTGCGGGAAAGAAGTGGGAAACCACGCGCGATGCCCTAGGTGAACCTAAGTACGTGATAGTAAACTGCGATGAAGGAGATCCTGGAGCATTTATGGACAGAGCTTTAATGGAAGGAAATCCTCATAGCGTTCTTGAAGGCTTGATTATAGGAGCATACGCTATAGGATCTCATGAAGGATTCATCTATGTCAGGAATGAGTACCCCCTTGCATGCGAGAACATTTTAGAAGCAACGAAACAGGCTGAAGAATACGGCCTTCTCGGGGATAATATCCTAGGCTCCGGCTTCAGCTTCAAAGTTACTGTCCATAAGGGAGCGGGTGCCTTCGTTTCAGGCGAGTCTAGTGCTCTCATGAGCGCAATTGAAGGGAAAGTAGGCGAGCCAAGGATGAAATACATTCACACTGCCGTGAGCGGGATAAAAGAGAAACCTTCCTGTCTTAACAACGTTGAAACATGGGGTAATGTTCCTTTTGTTGTAAACAAGGGGTCGGAATGGTTCAGAAGCATAGGAACTGAAGGGAGCAAGGGGACAAAGATATTCTCCCTGGTTGGCAAGGTCAATAATACCGGTCTAGTGGAGGTTCCAATGGGCATGACATTGCGGCAGATAATCTACGACATAGGTGGAGGTATTCCAAAGGGGAAGAAGTTCAAAGGGGTTCAAACTGGAGGACCCTCCGGCGGGGTCATTCCGGAACAATATTTGGATACGCCCATTGATTTCGACGAGCTAACGAAACTTGGCTCTATGATGGGCTCAGGTGGGATGGTGGTTATGGATGAAGACACCTGTATGGTTGATGTTGCGAGGTTCTTTACGAATTTCCTTTGTGAAGAATC
>CAYUMT010000141.1:0-1960 GCA_964446015.1 Hadarchaeota archaeon (SeqCode) | reverse complement strand
ATCTCTTTTTACATAGAACCTGAGAAATGTCAAGCTTGTATGATTTGCATGAGAAACTGTCCTACGGGAGCAATTAACGGGGAAAAGGGATTGGTTCATTGGATAGATCAAGAAAAATGCATAAAATGCGGGATGTGCCACGAAGTTTGCCCATCCCAGTTTGGGGCTGTGGTTAAGCTCTCGGGAGAACCCGTTCCCGAACCACGCATTGGGGTTAAAGTGATGAGGAAAAAAATGCGGAGAAAAGGGTGATAAAAGATGATAAATTTGGAGATGGATGGAAAGCGCGTTGAAGCAAGAGAAAAAGCCACAATCCTCGAAGCCGCAAGAGAAGCTGGCATAGAAATCCCAACTCTGTGTCACCATGATAAACTCGCGCCTTATGGTGCGTGCAGGATTTGCAGTGTGGAGATAACTAAAGGAGGAAGAACTCGGATAGTTGCGGCGTGTGGATATCCCGTGGAAGAGGGTCTCGTCGTTAAAACCCGTTCCCCTAGGTTAAACAGATTACGGAAGCTCATAATTGAGATGGTGGCTCCAATGGCTAAGGTGGGTGAAAGCCCGGTCGGAGATTTGAGAAAACTCGCTCATGAATATGGGGCAAATCTTAATCGATTTGTATCGTGGGTTAAAGTAGAGCCCACGAGGTGTATCCTATGTGGCCTTTGCGTGCGCTATTGTGAGGAGGTAGCGGGAGCCGACGCTTTGGGATTCATTGGAAGGGGAATCGAAAGAGAAGTCGTTTCTTCTCCAGAGGTATCCAACGAAGTATGTCAGTTATGCCAAGAGTGTTTTGACATCTGCCCGACAGGTAAGCTACGCTCTGAGAATTTACCAAATCGCCTTATTTAGATGGTGGCATCCATGATTTCCATAAATAATATATCGTTCGCGAAAGATGTTAGTTGAAGGTGGTTGGGTGGGCTCAAAAACTCGAATCAAATTTGATGAACTTGTGACCGACCTCGTAAAGGCGAAGGGCATCGAGTTCACAGTTGGGAAGATTATTGAGGAATGGGAAGAAGAAACGGGACCAACCCCGATGCCAGACATCGCAGCTATGCGAAACTGGGACCTAAAACTTTTGAAAAAATATCCTCCCTTTTACATGCCGCTCTGCGACCTCTGTTGCCTGTGTACGATGGGTAAATGCGACCTGAGCCAAGGGAAACGGGGGGCTTGCGGCCTCGACATGGCAGCACAGCAGTCTCGCATCGTCTTGCTAGCATGTTGCATTGGGGCGGCGACACATTGTGGCCATGCAAGGCACTTAGTCACCCATTTGATAGAGGAGTACGGCCGAAACCATCCGATCGATGTGGGGGGAGGAAACATCGACGTTGAGGCTCCTCATCTCCGCTTGGTAACGGGTATCAGGCCAAAAAAGCTTGGGGACATGGAAGATGCTCTCGACTACTGTGAATCTGAAATTGTACAACTTCTCTCCGCCACCCATACCGGACAGGAAGGAAACAATCTGGATTTTGAATCCAAAGTATTCCATGCTGGCATGATAGATCATGTCGCTATGGAGGTGGCAGACATAGCGCAGACCTCGACCTACGGTTTTCCGAAGGCCGACCCAGAAGCCCCACTAGCCGAAATAGGTATGGGTTCCATTGATGAATCCAAGCCAGTTATCTTAGTAATTGGGCATAATGTCCCGCCAGCGATTGGGATAATGGATTACTTAAAGGAAAAGGGGCTCGAAGGAAGAGTGGAGATATGTGGGCTATGTTGTACAGCTCACGATGTCACTAGACATAATTCGAAGGCCAAAATAGTTGGACCACTCTCCCACCAACTTCGATTTATAAGATCAGGTGTGGCGGATGTCATAGTAGTGGATGAGCAGTGCATTCGCACGAACGTGTTGACCGAGGCCCAGCAAACCAAAACACCTTTGATCGCGTCAAGTTACAAGAATTTCCAAGGACTACCTGACCGAACTTATGATCGT
>CAYUMT010000140.1:0-3181 GCA_964446015.1 Hadarchaeota archaeon (SeqCode) | reverse complement strand
AAAATGGGCTTTTTTGAATATTTTTTTTATAGAAAATGAATGTTAAATACCTTAAAATATTGATAGAAACTAGCTCGATAACATGCATCGACTTCGGTGAGTTTTTTAATCTATGTTTCCCTAAAAAATTACACTTCAATTAACTATGGGCAGGGGGCATCTGAAACTTAGGGATCTCCGACGTTTACATTTGGTTTTAAATTAAGTTAAAAAGATACACGACAGAAATTTAAGTCTGTGCAACGTATTAGCAGAGGTGGAAATTTGCCATGCATGATAGTCGCTGGCGGTCAATGGGGTGACGAGGGTAAGGGAAAGATAGTCGCCTACCTCGCGACAACTGATAAACCAAAGATAATAGCCCGCGCCGGCGTCGGACCCAATGCCGGTCACACCGTCTATCATGGGGGAGTAAAGTTTGGATTGCGGCAGATCCCTTGCGGCTTCGTTTATGAGCCAGCTCGTTTGCTGATCGGTTCGGGTGTGCTCGTAAATCCGGAGGTCGTGCTGAAGGAAGTCGAGCTGACCAAAACTGGCGACCGACTTGGAATAGATAGACGCTGTGCCGTTATAGAGCCCTCACACATCGAGCAGGATAGGTCATCGAGCCACCTAAAGGAGAAGATAGGCTCAACTGGCACTGGCTGTGGACCGGCGAACGTTGCGAGGGTCAATCGAATGGTCAAGCTAGCTGAAGAAATACCTGAGTTAAAGAAGTTTATGGCGGACGTATCGAAGGAGGTCAACGACTCCATCGTACGAGGAGAATTTGTGTTAATCGAGGGATCACAGGGCTTTTTGCTCTCGCTGACGCACGGCACGTATCCTTACGTTACTAGCAAGGATACATCCGCAAGCACCCTGGCGGCGGACGTCGGGGTGGGCCCAACCAAGGTGGACGATGTCATGTTGGTCTTCAAGGCATACGCAAGCCGGGTTGGATCTGGGCCGTTCCCCACGGAGATACCACAGGAGAAGGCTGAGAAGCTCGGTATTGTTGAGTATGGGACGGTGACCGGACGGCGCAGACGGATAGGCTTGTTTGATTTTGAAATGGCAAAGCGTGCCGTCATGATCAACGGTGCGACCCAGTTGACGATAACGTGCTTGGATAGGCTGTTTAAGGATGCCTCCGGGGTCAGGATATGGGAAAAACTGCCGGTAGATGCTAAGAAATTCGTGGAAAAGATTGAAGGTGAACTAGGGGTGCCTGTCACTATAATTTCAACCGGGAGCAAGTCTGAGGATATAATAGATATGCGTTCTAAGAAGCTGTGAGACGATCTCTTGGGTCGCTTGGTGATAGCTGTAAGCGGCACCCCGGGCACGGGTAAGTCAATTTTTGCCAAGATTCTAGCTAAAAGGTTGAAGGCGCGCTTAGTCGAACTTAACGCGCTCATCTTCAAGGGAAAATTTTACACGTTAAGCGCTGATGGCACGAGAGTTGTTGACGTATTAAAGATGCGGAAGGCGTTCACCCGCGAACTCCCAGATTATCGTGGCTCCGTGGTAGTAGAAGGACTGTTGGCGCATCTGTTACCAAAGTCGAGCATCACACATGTCGTTGTACTCCGCACACGACCGAAGGTACTGGAGCACCGCCTTAGACGACGAGGATATGTCCAGTCGAAAATCCGAGACAATGTCGAGTCCGAGGCACTGGACATAATTCTATGGGAGGCTGTTGAGGCTCACGGAGTAGGCAGGGTATACGAGATAGATACCACGGGATTGAAACCTGCAGTCGCGGTCAAGTTGTTCATAGACGCGCTAGATGGGAAGGCTTCACTCAAGCCAGGTAAGATAACTTGGTTGGAGGAAGTCTTTTAAGGCAGTGTTATGGATATTTTGAAGTTGAGGGGTATCATGGGCGGAACTGCAAGGACAGCCCTGCTTATGGGATTTCTAACGGCTCTACTGCTGTTGGTCGGAGTTGCGGCAAGTTATCTTACCGGGGCTCCGATTACGTACACCTTGGGGATTTTCCTAGTCCTATCCATAATCATGAACATCTCGATCTACTGGTTCGCAGACAAATGGGTTCTGCGCATGTATGGCGCCAAGTTGGTGAGCGAGGCGGAGCAGCCTAAGTTGCACCAGATGGTCTCGCGGTTAGCCACAAGCGCCGGGCTGCCAAAGCCCAAAGTCGCCATAATACCTATTGACGCTCCAAATGCATTCGCGACGGGTAGATCTCCATCCCACTCGGTAGTCGCGGTGACCAAAGGCGCGATGGACCTCCTGGATGACGATGAGCTGGAGGGGGTGTTGGGGCATGAGATCTCCCACGTAAAGAACCGCGACATGTTGATTAACACAATGGCTGCGATAATTGGGGCTGTGATAACCTACGTAATGTACTTCTCAATTTTCAGCGGACGCAGAGATAGTAGGGATGGCGGAGCCGGGCTTTTGGCGATTTTGGCGATAGTAATCATACCCTTTGCGGCCATGCTCGTGAGGCTCTCGATATCACGCGGGAGAGAGTACGGTGCGGATGAAGGTGGGGCAAAAATCTCGCGCAAGCCACTGGCCCTAGCAGGTGCCCTAAGAAAACTCGAATCCGCGGCCAGGAACAGGCCGCTGCAGAAAGGAAACCAATCTACAGCCCACATGTTCATAGTGAATCCATTTAGGGGGGTAAGCCTTGCGGGCATATTCTCCACCCACCCACCAATTCAAGAGCGGGTAGCTAGACTGGAAGAAATTGCCAAATCTACATTAACCTAAAATCCAAAAATAGCTTTGCCGTAGATATTCAGGATCATAACCAGAATCATAATCGCAGCCGTGAAGATCATCACGCTTTTTGGCGAGATCTTTAACCCGTGGCCCTCTTCTTTAAAGTAACGTATCAGGCCTGCGCCGGTTGCGGGCATTCGTTCCTCTCGCTTCGGCATGTTTATACCTATCTTGAAGTGGCTTTTCAGCCGATAAAAGCTTTCTTGTGGAGATTATGTAGCAAAGAAAAGTCGATCTTTGATTAATTTTGTAATTTCTCAAATCTTCTAGATAATGATAAATATCGTGGAAAGAGTAGGTTAAATATCAACAGTTTTTTACCTAGATCTTCCTAGTTATACAAAAAGAGTTGACCGAATGGTGGATATTGTTGTTCTTGTAAAACAGGTCCCCGAGATTGATAAAGTAAAATTCGATATTGAAGGTGGGACCATAGACA
>CAYUMT010000139.1:0-3193 GCA_964446015.1 Hadarchaeota archaeon (SeqCode) | reverse complement strand
ACGAGCCAAATTAAAATTGCTCAGGAGATTTCGCATTTATTTGTGCAACAAACCAGATGTCTGGGAGTTCGATCCTGTTGCCGTTTCTACTAGATTAAATAGCAAGTGATCTTAAAGACAAGGGCGACTTATATGGTCTCAAAATTAAATTGCAGATAGTTAAACCAGCAGTTTCCCTTTTTCCATTATTGTCTTTTTATCCAGTATTATAGTGGGTTTGTTTACGACCAAGTCCACGTGAACTTTGCTTTTTATTTTTCCGCCAAAGAAGTTATTGCTGCCAATAGCGAAATGAATTGTACCTAGGCGTCTTTTATCTTCATGTCTCGCGCGGATTTCCGACATCGGATTTGCCCCTATTGAAAACTCAGAAATCCTCCATGCATTTCTATCTGAACTTTCATCCAAGACTTTTTTTAGCTCCTTTGCTTCAGCTCCACCTTTGACATTCACTACTGTGCCATTTTTGATTTCCATTTCAATAGGTTGCGATAAAACATGTGATGGCAGGGCTTCGTATGAAGACACCGTAGACACATCTACTACGAGCTTACCCTCCGCGGTATCTTCAAACACAGCCGTCATAGCTTCGCCATCAGGGACGCTGGCCCACCACGGCATAAATCCTGTGCTGTGGGGTATCCCAAAGAACTCGCAGCACTTTCTGCCAATCTCAAACTTTATATCGGTTCCCAAATCCGTTGTGACTCGTCCCTTCTTCGATCTTTCCATAATCCTACACAGTTTCAAAACGGTTTTACGAACCTCGTCGTAATCTGCATGTATAGCTCCAGATACTAACATCTCAGGTATTATGTCCATAGATATATGTCGCACTTTTCCGCCAGATTTCCCAGCTATCGATGTTAGCGAGGTGTAACATAACGATTGTTTGCTGGTACTGAATATAACATCGGCGACCTTTGCGGCCTCTATTATGCATTTCGGTACATCGGGCGCTTGTTTGGACCTGGGCGCAATAGAGGCGACAACCACCTCGTTTGCGCCACGTGCCTGTGCCGCAAGAGCTAACACATTTGGGACGCTCGCCTCTTGATTAGTAGTTGTCACGATGAGAACATCCTCTCCAGGCCTCACATGCTTGTCCATGACCTTTTTTGCTCCTTTAATCATATCCATCAAGGGGGCATAATTAGACAAATTTATCATCTCCCAATTTTCATTCCTTCAATCGCGACGGCCCGAACCGGAGCGCCTCCCGCTCCCTTAATCTTCGGAGGTAGGGCTATAAATATTACCCTCGATTGCTTGATTTTATCAAGGTTGCGCAAGTTTTCAACATGGGGCATTTTGTTATCTCGTAATAAAAGAGTGTGACCGATGTAGCGCGATTCTGTGGGGGCCTTTTCCATGCCCGCATGATCTAAACGAAGACCGTCAATCCCAACTATGGAGACCTTTTTTTCAAGCAACCATTTTGCAGCGCTTACTGAAATACCCGGATTCTTTTTATATTCTTCAGTTCCCCACTTCTTGTCCCAGCCCGTATAAAGCAAAATGCCGTCTCCGGGGTTAATTTGTTCACCGGACTTTCTTAGGGCCTCTTTCAAGTCCTTTGCAGTTATCAAAGAGTCTACCTCCTTATGAGTCAAGTTTAATACAACAGCCTCCGTGATAAGCTTCTCCAGCGGGACTTCATTTATAGGCTCTCCCTCCCTACTCATGTGCCGTGGTGCATCAACGTGTGTTCCTATGTGATCTGGCATCACGAATCCAAAGGAGAAAAGTTCGAATCTCTGTCCTTTCATAACAGGAAGCTCGAAAATTGTCACTTTGGGTCCCGGAAATTGAACCATTCCCTCGTATAAATCATAAGATAAATCTATCAGTCGCATTCTAATCACTCCGCCATTTTAAACATAATCCTAGGTCTTCAAGCTCTTTCCACACCCTCTGGTAGATGTCAAGCCACTCCTTGGTTGGTTTTAGTGTTTTCAGGTCTGTGCATTCGGTGAAACTCTTACCTTTGGATGGGCGCTCGAGCCTATCCTCATACCTCGGTATCAGCTCTTTAACGATTTCGTTTGCATCGCTGCGCTTCATACCAGCTGCCGATTTGGTGACTTCAGCCGCGAACTTGTTTTCGAGGCCGCTTGCATAGTTCGCGTATTTGCATCCCGTCGGTCTAGTCCCGACTTCAACCGCGCTGCCAGACACGACATCGGAGATCGCTATCGCCGCCGTTTCATATAGAAGTTCAGGCGTGCATGGACCGAACACCTGACTTGTAAACCCGCGATTTAGCATGTCCGTATTCCTGCTTTGAGCTTGAAGCGCCATACCTTGAGCCCATATTGCTTTTCGGCCGCTGTTGCCCATATCCCTAAAGTCCATAACGAGGCCCCCAACTACTGTCATAAAGTGTATCGCACGCTGTAGCAAAATGTTAGCGGCAGCACATATTGTGCAGGCTTCGGGTGGGCCAGCGTAACCTCCTATGATTGACCAAGCATTGCCCATATCTATGCCTTCGTGATTGAAGACGTCGTGAGCTGTCTTGTGTAGTAATCTCACAGATGTTTTTAACTCAGTAATTGTAAGGAGAGTTCCAAAATCTGATCCACCTGGCATACCGAATCCGCCGAGTTCTCCGTATTCAGTTGCGCTTACGGCATAGCCTTGCCAGGGCATCCCGTATCTGCCGGCTCTGTTAAAAGCCTCTGTTTTCAGATGCGCTTCATACTTAGCAGCTAGGATTTCGTATGGCGTGCCAGCCCTGATATCCACCCCATACATTTTCGTTGGTATTGCACCTACCGCTATATCGATCGCCCGATATTGCGCGGCGCTTTGAGTCACCGGAATGACGAGATCCTCATCGAAAGCTATGGCACATGGTCCAAATTGTGCTATCGGGAGTTTTTTGTCCTCTGGCTCCCTAGCTTTTATCACTATCCTATCCTCGCCCTTTCCTGCCGTTATTTCGCTCGGAGCTCCTCTCATTGCCTCTTTAAGTTCTCCTTCAGTAAATTTTATTACCCTCTCCGTTTCCCTGCAAAGCATGCCCACATCCACAGCGAGATCAAATCCGGCTTTCCAAAACTCGTCAGCTAAACCGTCATCGGTGCTAACCGGGTTTTCCGGCGTGCAAGTTCCCCCTAGTCCATGTTCCTTCAGCTTCTCTCTAACCTTGGTAGGAATTACTTTAATATCCCATTCTTTCTCCTTACAG
>CAYUMT010000138.1:0-3209 GCA_964446015.1 Hadarchaeota archaeon (SeqCode) | reverse complement strand
CAAGCGCCGATGTGCCCTCGCGCCTGAACAGCACCGAGAAAAGGAGGCCTGCCGAGACCCATATTGAGAGATACACTACACTTAGAAACAGGAAGATCATCACCCTCGCTATCTCATCTAGAGCCGGCAGCGTGCTTAACTGCATTATCCCGAACCCGATGACCAAGAAAATCACGCCTATCATGCTGATTGCGACGGTCGCAATCCCGGCGAGGACTTTGGCGTTTATCACCGAGTCCCTGTGCACGGGTTGTGAGAGCACGTTACTCAAGGTGCCACTAGATAGTTCTCTGTTTATGGTGTCAAAGGTGAAAAGGAACCCCAGCAGGGGAGCGATGAAAGTAACTATATACAGGAATGACGGGAGGCCCTGTGCTGAATTCGAGAAAAGCTTCAAAAATACCGATTCACCAGCTGTCCTGTGTATGGTTAGCCCCTTGATGGAGCCGTAGGATATGATGACGCCAAGCGCATAGATAATGAAAAATAGGAGCCAAAACCTCTTGCTGCCCAGGTTATCGGATAGCTCTTTCACAAATATCTCACGCGTCCCTGTCAAGTTATGTCCCCTCCATATATTTTACATAAATATCCTCTAGGGAGCGCTCCCTCGCCTTAATCTCCAAGGGCGGGGCCTTGTTACGGATAAAAGCCTCCATCAGTTCCAATCTGAGGTCCCTTTCGGATTCAACCGAGACAAGACTGCCGGTTCTCTTAACTTCCCTTACGCCTTGAATACTCGACAGTTCGTGCATGAGTTCCTGGGTGATGTTTTTAGCCTCGATGTCGATGGCCCATTCTTCGCCTTTCTTATGCCTCAGCTCATCTATGGATCCCTGTGCAATCATTTTTCCCTTCATCATTATTCCCATCCTGTCGCAAATATGCTGAACGTCGTGAAGTATGTGAGAAAGCAGCAAAATGGTTGTCTTTTCCTCCTTGCCGAGGCGCTTGAACAAGTCTAGCAACTCCCTGCTGCCCTCTGGGTCCAACCCCTGTATGGGCTCGTCGAAGAAAATTACTTTGGGTTTCTTGACCAGCACACCGGCGATTCCAACCCTCTGCCTCATACCCCTTGAGAGGTTCCCAACTTTTATATTAGAATAGCTGCTTGCCCCAACAGTTTCTAGGGCGTCCTTGACGCGTTTGTGGGATTCGCTTTCCGGTACACGATTCAACTTCAGGATGTATTTCAGGTTCTGTTCCGGTGTGAGGTCCTCATAGACTCCCATTCTCTCGGCTAAATACCCAGTAATGCTTTTTGTTTTCATGGGCTCCCTAAACGGGTTAAAGCCGCACACGCGGCAGGTACCGGATGTCGGCTCCGTCAGCCCCAAAAGCATGAGCACCGTGGTTGTCTTGCCAGCCCCGTTCGGTCCGAGCAGGCCGAACAATTCCCCTTCCCTAATAGCTAGGTTTAACTTATCGACTGCGATGAAGCCATTATATTTTTTTGTCAAGTCAGAAGTCTCTATGACCAAACTTTGGTCCATTTGACTACCTTCTGCCCAAGCGCCAGAAAATGAAAACCATTCCCGCTATGACAACCACGATTATTAACAATCCGATTAGTCCCCAAGCAACCGATCCAAGGACAGTCACACGGAGCTCAAGCTTTTGTGAAACGACGTTCGACCCGCTAGTGTATGCGACCAATGTTACGCTGTAGTCGCCCGGTATTGCGTCGGACGCAGGTTTTATCCTGACTATTTCCTGCACAGAAGCGCCTGATTCAATAACGGGAACATCGGTGGGCTCGAACACGACCTCCCACCCTGTAGGATTGTTGGCCCTAAAGCCCATCTTTTCGAGCAGGCCGGATCCTGTATTTTTCACGACCAAGGAAATCGGGGTGCTCTCGCCCTGTGGGGCGCTCAAGTTTAGCAACCCATCGGATGTGGTGAGCGACATCTCATATGTTCCAGTAATTACCGCGCTTAGTTCTAGGATTTGGCTATAAACGCCGGATGTTGTCACTATACGGATGGGATACTCGCCTGCATCAGCATCCGCAGCTGGGGTAACCGTTATCCGCAATGTTTGTCTCGCTCCTTCTTTCATGTGGACAGCGCGCACCAGCGTCGTTTCGTATCCCGGCGAGAAAGTGACATTCCAATTTGATGGAGCAACGAAAGATAGGTCGATGTCTCTTTCTTCCCCAGTTTCGTTTACCAAATCGGCCGAAAACTGGAAACCTTTCCCGGCTGGACCCTCGATGGAAGGATTAGTGGTGCTGAGGGTTAAACCAAGCGGTGATACCTCCGCTACGTCTATGATTACATTCAGTGAGTCCTTTACACTGCCTGATTCATCCAAAGCCTTGATTTCAACTGTAAAAGAGCCAAGGCTTACGCCTGTAGGTTGCGTAACTGCGAGGAATATCGGCTGATTTTCAAAGGGCGCTAACGTGACCTTTTTAATCAAGTATCCCCCGCTCTTCAAAGTCGCCTCCCAACCTTTGGGGGCTGTGACCTCCAAGCTGATGGTCTCGTACGCGGCGCTGAGATTGTTTATAGTCACTGACAACTGGATATTTTGTCCAGGATTGACCTCAATCTGGGGAAACGGAGTGGTGACCTTTATCTCGCCCGGGGATGCGCCAACCGCGGCAGGGATCAAGGATAAGGAGATCAGGAGTAATAACGCTATAATGCTAGTGGCGAAAATTTTGTTAGATAATCGCAAACGACCACCTTTTGTTATCTTCAGGCACATTGATTATTTAAGCCTTTCTTTTATACAGCGGGGGCGTTTTCGGATAAACACTTCCCTGGGAATTTCGAATGTCAAGACAAGAAAAAGCTTAATATTTAAAATCCAGTTTTATTTGGGAAAAATGACAATTTTCAACGAAAAGGCGGCGCCACACGACGAAGAATTGATAAAGAGGCTAGAAAAGATAGCCGTCTCACTCAGGAGAGAAGTTCTCACCGCGACGACGAGGGCCCGTTCAGGCCATATAGGTGGGTCCCTTTCCGCCACCGACATTGTGGCAGCTTTATATTTTCATCACATCAGGCACGACCCAAAAAACCCAAAGTGGGAGGACAGGGATCGGTTCATACTGTCCAAGGGTCATGCCTGCCCGGTGGTTTATGCGGCGTTGGCAAGGGCGGGATATTTTTCGGAGGAAGAGCTGTGCGGTCTGAGGAAGGTGGGGTGCACCCTTCAGGGACACCCCGACATGAACAAGACACCGGGTATAGAGG
>CAYUMT010000137.1:0-3270 GCA_964446015.1 Hadarchaeota archaeon (SeqCode) | reverse complement strand
TTTGACAAGCGAATCAAAGCATGCGTTGCCAACTCATCTGTCGACTTTGAAAAAACATGGGACTCACACAAACCTGGCATGAAAGACGGCTGGACATACGTGAGCGGGAAGAAAAATTGGGATGAGGCAAAGGAATATTTCATGTCTTACACGCTGAAGGGAGTTGCACATAAGATCACCTGCTCTACATACATTCTACAAGGTGAGAAGGACCCAATCTGCCCTCCCGAGTGGTCGGAGTGGGTGGTAAAAGATATAAAAGGTCCAGTGAATCTGGCTTTTGTAAAAGGCGCCGGGCACTGCGCTCACGAATTTAGTCACATATATTGGCCGCATATGGCAGACTGGCTTGCCAAGACATTGGGGGCATAAATTTTTGGGATGTTGCCATAGTCTAGTTCTGTGACGCATGCAAATCTGACCTGATTCTCGCCTGCGGGACCGATACGTATCGCGCGATTGAATGTACTCGGGTGATTCTCGAATGTCTTGGCCACGTTTGGTGTGATCCAGTAGTATGCGTTGGTAAGAAGAAAGCTACTCACTTACCGCCTCTTTTATAAGGGACACATAACGCTGCTGGTGGCCGCTGTCTTCCATATGTAAGTACCAAGACCACTATCGCTACAAGGTAAGGCAGCACAAAAAATAATTGAGCTGGAACTTCTATCCACTGAAGTTGAAGGCGTATTTGGAATGCGTCCACAAAACCAAATAAAAGAGCGCCTAAAAATGCGTACCGAGGCGTCCATCTACAAAATATAACTATTACTACCGCAATCCATCCACGCCCCGCGCTCATGCCCTCTGTAAACATACTGAGATAGCCCAAAGACAGGTAAGCACCGGCTAATCCGGCCATAATCCCGCCTATAATGATGCATAAATAACGAACTTGGTATACACTTATTCCTAAAGAGTCCGCCGCTTCTGGATTCTCCCCAACTGCTCTAATCCTCAGCCCAAGCGTGGTTCGAAATAAAACAATTGAGCAGATAGGTACTAAAATCAACCCTATATACACAAGAATGTTTTGGTTAAAAAACATGCCTAAAACTGGTATTTGACTCAGGAGTGGTATCTCGATGCTCTTAAAGCTCTCCACCGAGGGAACACTCATACCAAAGAGCGCCTTGTTTAGAAATATGGATAACCCAATACCGAGAAGTGTAATTGCCATCCCACTAACTATTTGATTGGCGCGAAGCGATACGCTTAGTATCCCCATCAGCAGACCTATTAGACCGCCCACGACCATCCCCGCAATTATCCCAAACCAAAGGTTGCCTGAAATAAAAGCTGCCCAGAAACCAAGGAAAGCTCCTGCCAACATCGTTCCTTCTATCCCCAGATTTAATATTCCAGAACGCTCCGCGAAGATTTCACCCAAGGCTGCCAATAAAAGAGGAGTACCTAACCCTACACCGCCTGATAGAGCACCGACCAAAAGTATCTCCCACGACATTTTATCTCCTCCTTTTTACCACGAATTCAGCACCGACCGCAAAGAGTACCACCAAACCCAAGATGACAAAGACCAAGCCTGCGGGTACGCCTGCTCCTCGTTGCATCGTCTCACCTCCGACGAATATTACAGCAAAAAAAATACTCGACAAAAATGTCCCAAGAGGGCGAAGTTTTCCCATTAAAGCGACCCAGATACCGAGAAAGCCGTACCCAATCGGGAAAGGGGAGATTTCCTCCGCTAGACGATGGTGAATGCCGCAAACCTCACTCATCCCAGCCAGTCCGGCCAGGCCACCGCTTATAAGCACAGCCAGTATTACTGTTTTGGCCACATTAATTCCCGCATATCTCGCCACTACGGGGTTCGAGCCAATAACTTGAATGTGATATCCCAATGTGGCTTTTCTAAAGACTAGATATAAAAAGGCCGTGGAGAGCAGGGATATAAAAAACCCAGCATGAACGCGGAGCACCAGTTTAGGTAGCCATGCAGAAAAAGAGATGATCGCTGTTTTGGGTAAAATTCCACCCGGTTCTCTCATCGGGAAAGACACGAGATAACTTGTAATATAAATAGCGACGAAGTTTAACATTAGAGTAATAAAAATTTCGTTCACCCCAAATTTAGTTTTGAGTACGCCGGCGATACTCGCCCAAACTGCGCCTGCTAAAAAACCAACTACTATAATTGCTGGAAGCATAAAGAAGCCCATCCCGCCTAAATTGAGCCCGATCCAAGCGGCGGCCAGAGCTCCCATGTAAAACTGGCCTTCGGCGCCAATGTTCCAGAAACCACACTTGAAGGCGATAGCCACCGCCAAACCCGTCAGTGTTAATGGAGTGGCTTTTACCAATACCTCAGTTATACTGTATGGGCTCCCAAATGCCCCTTCGAGGAGACTTCCGTATGCTGTTAAAGGATCAATTCCAATTGCGAATATCAGAATTGCACCTACTAAAAATGCCGCGAGCACGCTCAACACTAGGATTAGAACTCCTGTTAGAGGGGCTATTGCGCTCATCAATTTCCTATAAAAATTCCTCTCCATGTTGCGACCGATAAAAATTGAATACATGTGTATTAAACAATTTTGGTTCTACAGTGAATCCTCAATTCAATCTCTGCCCTAAACCAAAGTCATAGAGTTAGACATTCAATTCTTTTTAAAATTAGTTGATAATTAAAATTAAATAAAAAAAGAAAAAATTTGACGTGGATTATTCAGTTTTTTCGAAAACGGTCGGCGGGACAACTTTTCCATCTATAATGTCCATCTTTAGTTGTGCGATCTGATTTTTAACTTCCGAGGACAGCTTAGCATCCCAATCGTGGTACGGGGCAAGATCAAATACTCCTTCCTTTAACCCAGGCTTCCAAACATTGCCTCCTTTAAAGTTCCCAGCCAAAATGTCTTCTACTTGTATTTCCATTGCCCTGTCCATTTTCATAAGTACAGTAGTCACCACAACAGATGGAGCCAAAGGATATGTGTCATAGTCGGTGCCTAAAACGGGAATATTTGCATCGCGGCAAGCCTCGATAATTCCACGGTTTGTTAAATCGGCCTGTGCCCAGATTACATCGTAGCCCTGTTCAATTAGACTGGTGGCCAATTGTTTTCCTTTCACAGGGTCTGCCCAAGTACCTGCATAAATTGTGGTTGCAGTTACATTAGGATCTGTTGCTTTAGCTCCCGCTTTATAGGATTCATGGTCCCTAATGACAACCGGATAATCCACACCCCCAATAGACGCGACTTTTTTGGTCTTTGTAATTTTAGCTGCCAATACCCCCAATAAATA
>CAYUMT010000136.1:0-3275 GCA_964446015.1 Hadarchaeota archaeon (SeqCode) | reverse complement strand
ACCCTGATTCCCAGTTGTATATTTGATATCACTGCTCAAGACCAGCCAAATTTTCGCGCCACTAGGGTAGTTCGCGTCCCACGGCAGTGGTAAGTCTTGACCAATGGGGATGGACACCGCGATATTTAAGTTTCCTCCATTGTTTGAGGTTGCATTCGCGGGTATCAATATATTATGTGGCCATATTGTGCGCCCCGAGGCGTCGTACTGGTCAGGATAATAGATTATACTATACTGGGTATTTGGTATCAGCCCGTGTCCGTTGAACTTAAAGTCGAAGGTCGCCCCCGACTGCTCGTATTTCAGTGACCCGAATGTTGTTCCCGTCCCGTTAACGTTAGTAGGCCACAGGGCTGCCCAATTTGGATCTTTTGGCACCAGGAGTAACTGTGCTTGATCACTTTTGCCCTTTGGTCCAGTTGGCGGCATTGCCAATACAGGCGTAACGGCGAGCAACATGCAAAAAAGCAGCAAAAACGGTAGGACCTTTCTTAACATTTAACCCCTCCATTTTTTTTTAACCTATTGCTGTGTGTGCTGTTTTTTGTAACGATATATGGTTTATTTTTCGAAATCTGAAAGTAATTAATAAGTTCCAAGAACTTGATAAACACACGGGAGTTAAGCAGTAATTGGGCGATGGCGGTAAGCTTTCGTGAGTCGATGATTCACCGCTAATTTTTTTGGACTTGTGAAGGGATACCTATACGTTGTTCTAAATCGTTTTTTATTGTGGCAAAGCTTAAATCGACGTGTTTTTAATGTGTGTAGGTGGAACCCTTTATGACACCAGAATTATTTGCTATTTTTGCAGCCATATCTTGGGGAATGCAAAGTGTATTTATCAAAAAAGGTCTTTTAACTACAACAGTCACTTCAGGTCTTACGGTAAACTTGTTTTTTAGCACGATCACACTGTGGTTATTTACATTTCCTTTTCTACAATCTATAAGTTTGAATTACGAAGCTATCGTGTTTTTTGTCTTGGGTGGTGTGTTCGGTGGGTTCCTTGGAGTATTTTTTCTCTATGAAGGTATCAACAGGTTAGGGGCAGCTTTAACTAGCACAATAAATGGTATTTATCCCCTGTTCGCGTCATTTTTCGCTATAATTTTAATAGGGGAGAAAATTACCCTATTAATTTTTCTGGGCACGCTATCGATCATCTTTGGAGTGGGAATGATATCCGGGCTGGGAAGAGGATCTCAATTGAAATTTAAAAAATTATATTTATTCATACCTATTTTATCGGCCTTATTTTGGGGATTGTCGACCACGATTAGAAAGCTCGGCATAGATCTACTAGATTCTCCGATTCTGGCGGCGGCAATAGGAACTACGACTGCTCTAACATTTCTTACCTTACTTTTGGCTTTCAGAGGAAAAATTTCATTTCCAATTAATGAAAGGGGGTCTAAATATCTCGTTGCGTCTGGTTTAATTGGGAGCTTTAGTCGCGTAGCTCTTATCTCCGCATTAGCATTAGGTGAAGTTACAACAGTTACCCCTTTGGTCAGTACATCTCCATTATTTACCCTTCTTTTTTCCCGTGTGTTTTTGAAAGGAATTGAAAAAATTGATATTTTTCTCGTAATTGGCGCGATAATGATAGTCGCTGGCAGTGCGTTGGTGTCAATAAGTTAAGGGACATCAACCTTCAGGAGACGGCTTCAGCTCGGCACCGCTGACTGCAATCCCGTACTCGAATGGTGGTGTGGGGGAGGGGATTTCAGCCCGAGTTTACTGATAAAATTAATGGTCAAATTTCTTTTTTCCATTCTAGGTTTGCTTAGTAGTTTCAGCTATCGTTTTAGTCGTCGAATTTGTATATGCGCTGTTGAAAAATAAGAAGCAATGGGGAAGTACATCCTAAATTTTGTTTACTGTACCTTTTCTTGTAGACAGGTCCACCAAGACTCTAAAGCGAAGGAGCTTTTTTCCAAATAATTTCTTTAACTCCAAAGTCCCTTCAATTTTCCAGGTTGATGGAGCTGTCGGCTGCGGGTTAGGAGACATATAGGAAAACTTTGCATTGCTTATTTTACCCGCCCCGTAACGAATTTCAAGAAGTTTCTGGGCCATCTCTTGCACCATTTTGTTGATTTCAAATATGTTTTTTGTGAATTCGTCGATCTTCTTTTTCAGCTCAAAGTTTTCATGGTCATTAGGTGACATTTTGTTCACGCCTTTTCAACGATAGAGGTTTCATTATCCTTTCCCTTTCTCTCAAATGTGGCTCCAAGCGCCTGTTGAAGGCCCGCGCCTATTAAAACATAACCTATGACCATGAAAATCCCCTTGACGGCAGCCGATGGACTTGGATACATGCCCCCGCTTGCCGCAGCCGGGGCAATCACGCCGATATACCAAATACCAGCCCCGATGATGAAAAGGATTAAACCCCAAATATCATCCCTCTCAATTGGCTTGTTCTTTAGTTTTGTATTTCTTAAAGTCCCAGCAATACCAAATAGTTCCACAATTAGAAAGCCCAGCAAGATGTATCCGGCCATGTCAAATGTAAAAACTAGAACAGCTATAACGAAGAACAGTAAGATCCAAAGTAGGGTGCCATGCTTCTTTAATTTTTCAAAAGGTTTTTCTTCCATCAGACAGTCGTCCTCCCTCGTCGAATGTAGTTTTTAGAAGCTATAGTTAATAAACTTTATAAACATGGGGGCAATCTTTTCGAATAATTTATAATTCTCCAGCTGCCATTTTAACAGGATTTTCCTTGGCACCTCTCAGATTTTTAACATAATTTATTTATGTATTTGAATTGCACATTTTATGGGTGCAGATGGGGATATTTGGTTTTACCGTGTCGGACGTGAGGCGAAAGAAAGCAGACGTAGAGCGAATGAAAGGTGATAAAAATATTAAGGGCTTAGTAAAAGCCTTGACATATAAGAAGGGCAAGTCTGCTCGAAAGAACCCTGCAGAGGCAATTGGATGGATAGTTCGACTAGAAGCAGCAAAAGCCCTTGGGTCATTAGGGGATGTTGATACAGCAGAGGCCTTAAGTACGAGTACGGAAGTATTTCTCACTTACAATCTTAAGCCAATACGGGAGAAAGCAGTAGATCCCCTAATTCAAGCCCTAAAGGATGAGAAGGATCTGGTTCGGTGGGCGGCTGCAGAAGCGCTCGGAAAAATACAAGATGCTAGAGCGATAGAGTCACTTACACGGTTACTGGAGGATAAAGATTCAATTCTTGTAAGCACTGCAATAAAGGCTATAAAGAAAATAAGAGGCAGCAAATACAAATAAACGG
>CAYUMT010000135.1:0-3279 GCA_964446015.1 Hadarchaeota archaeon (SeqCode) | reverse complement strand
TCTGCACCGCCCCTTTTCTTTTCTTGCGGAACATCCTTTGAATCCTCCTTTTTTGGCAAGTCATGCACCTCCTTTCCAGCCTCTCCTTATTTTGCTTTGGTTTAACAGGTTTAAAAAAGCGTCGCAAGTTAGGATTCAACCACATCAGTGGCAGGCAAGTTGCTGGGGGATAACATCGTTTAATATGAGAATAATAAGAAATAACTAAAATCTATAGAAGGAATTGCCATGAAAGTTCCCATGCTTATTCCAAAAATAAAGAAAAAATAAATGCATCTGAGATTTATGTAAAAACTGAGTTGAAAACGCTCGGATGGCTTCGTGAAACCTATAGTGCGCACACACACCATGATTTAATAGCGGCGGCGGGAGGTCGGCCAGGCGCTAATGCCGCATGAGGATCTTGCTCACTTTTTTTGCCGCCCTTTTCACATCCGCCATGCTCTTCGCTCCGGCGCATACGCCCTTCCCCGAGACGAACAGCAGCACCACCACCTTCGGGTCGTCGAGCCTGAAGACTAGGCCGGGAAAGACCTCCGGCTCGTACTCGGTGTTCTCGAAACTGCGGGCTATGTGCTCGAGGTCGAACTTCCTGCCGAAATCAACGGATGCCACGATGTTCTGGACCTTGGTCTTCGGCTCCGCTTTCACCTTTATGTGGGCCTCCCTGAGCTTCCTGGTCAGGTTGCTTATCGCTTGGTGGGCGTCGGCCAGGCTGCTGGCACCGACGCAGTTCATCTTCCCCGACGAGAAGATCAAGAAGGACGCCCGGGGGCGATCGGACTTGTAGACGACGCCGGGGAAGAGCTCCGGGTCGTAGTGGGCGCCGTCCAGCGACCTGGCCAGCTTCTCGAGGTTGAACTCCGTGTCCTCGTACGTGACCGAGAGCACGATATTTTGGATTTTAGTTTTTACCACCATTTTAACCCCATCAGTTAGTCGTACTTCGTACTTGCCCGTTTCAGCCGCGCTTCCACGGTCGAACGCCAATCGTGAGATATTGAAGGAACCCCTCAAATTCACCCCTGAAAATAAACAGGCCAAGTGAACATTTGAGGGGAAAGTTTAACCCAAAAACCAAGCAGATTAGCGGGGCCTTTTCTCTCCTTCTTACTTTTTCTTTACTGGCTTTTTCTTCTTTTGGGGCATAGATTTCACCTTTGAGATATCGTGTCCTGAGACTAAAAGACTTCCTTAAATTTATCCCAAGCCAAAACAAAATAATTATAAGTCAAATGACGATTCTTGGAACCCACGCTTTCCTCTCGCCCCGGAGGTACTTAGCTAGCAGCAGGGCCTCCTCGTTGATCAACATCAAAGTCTGCTTGGAGCCGTGCCTCATCCTCGGCACATCGAACACACTGAAAATAGCGTCAAAAAACTGGCAGATACCACTATCCCAAACCTATGGTGCGGAGGAAGGGATTTGAACCCTCAACAATCGGATATCTGGGATTTGGACACTTCAGTTTTGCCCTCCGTGATGATTATCAACGGAGACCGACACTCTCCCAGGTTGAGTTACCTCCGCACCGCTGAAATTTCATTTCTCTTGGCTTATTAGCCTTTTACCAGCTAGGTGGGGACATCAATTTAAGTCGGCAAGCATTATCGTTAGCTGATGGTGATGGCTGGCTACAGGGGAAATGTCCAAATGCTTTTGAGGTCGGCTTCAGTCAAGATCGGTGACATGGTGAAGGTCGAGAGTGACGGTCTAGAATATAAAGGCGTCCTGATGCCCCGCACCGAGCTAGGTGACCCGAAACATTTGGTCATAAAGCTATCGAGTGGTTATAACGTTGGGGTTCTCGTGGGCAGGGGAACAAAACTCTCGCCGCTTGAACAAAGGGAACTCCCAAGGCTCGGCATACCAAAAATCGAGCTAAAACATGATCCTGGGAAACCCAATGTGACGATAGTCGGGACCGGTGGAACAATCGCTAGCAGGGTGGACTACCGCACGGGTGCGGTCTATCCAGCTTTTACGCCTGAGGACATATACAGTTCGGTTCCTGAACTTGCGAAAATTGCGAACATCAGGGTCATAGAGGCCTGCAATGTTTTCAGCGAGCATATAACTCCGGATCTCTGGGTCAAAATCGGAAGGGTGGTCGCAAAAGAGATCAACGGTGGGGCCACAGGCGTCGTGGTAGCTCACGGCACCGACACAATGGGTTACACCTCGGCAGCACTAAGCTTCATGTTCAAGGATCTCTTCAGACCTGTGGTGCTGGTCGGGTCTCAGCGGTCTTCGGACAGGCCCAGCAGTGATGCTGCATTGAACCTGATTTCAGCGGTCGCGGTCGCCGGCAGGTCTGATATTGCGGATGTAACTGTAGTGATGCATGGCTCAACGGAGGATGACTTCTGCTTAATACATAGGGGAACCAAAGTCCGGAAGTGCCACACCAGCCGCCGTGACACCTTCCAGACCATCAACGATATCCCGGTGGGGATGGTCCGCGGCACCGAGATTAAGCTGTTTCGCGATGATTACAACCGCGCGAGCCAAAGTGGTAAGGTCGGGTTACAGGGTAAGTTCGAAAAAAAAGTGGCGCTCCTGAAAGTAACGCCTGGACTACCTTCTAGTGTTATAAAGGGAATGATAGCGGCCGGCGACAAGGGTATCGTGCTTGAGGGAACTGGTCTGGGACACGTGCCGGAGTCACTGTTCGATGGGATAAAGATTGCCTTGGAGAAAGGGGTGCCGATTGTGATGACTTCACAGTGCCTCTGGGGTCGGGTGGACATGAAGGTCTATTCAACGGGACGTGACTTGCTTCAGATGGGTGTCATCCAAGGGGAAGACATGCTCCCCGAGGTGGCATTGGTGAAGCTTATGTGGGTCCTTGGCAAGACCAAGGATTTTAAGAGAGTTACTAAGCTCATGCAGACCAATCTGGCCGGCGAAATTACTCCCAGATCAAGACCGGATGTTTTCCTTAAGCCCGCTTTCTCCCCGACTCCATAAAGGTTAGATATAAATGAAAGTTCAGATACTATACATCCTAAATTGTCCTTGGTGCGTGAAGACCAAGAAGTTAGTCAAGGAAAGTTTGAAAGAGCTGAGTGTGAAAGCGAAAGTGGAAGAAGTTTTGATCGATACCGATGGAAGCGCGAGGCAACATAAATTCTTGGGTTCGCCGACTATCAGGATAAATGGAGAGGATATCCAGAAAGAGTCCAGCAAGGGGCGATGCATGCCCTGTGAGGATTTAGTTGATCAGACTAAAGGGGCAACAGAGTTCGTCAAACAAGAATGCAAATGCGGTTGTAGAA
>CAYUMT010000134.1:0-3283 GCA_964446015.1 Hadarchaeota archaeon (SeqCode) | reverse complement strand
GAAGTGATAAAACAGGGGGGAAAGAGAAGAGGGGCAAACATGGGCGTGTTACGCGTGGACCATCCCGGCATACTCGAGTTCATAACGTCTAAAATTAAGGAGGACTCGCTGGTAAACTTTAACATATCCGTTGGTGTGACGGACAAGTTCATGAAAGCAGTCGAGAAGGAAGCGGAGTACAATTTGATAAATCCAAGATCTGGTAAAGCAGAACGGCGCATGAGCGCTAAGGAAGTCTTTGACCTGATCGTCAACATGGCTTGGAGAACTGGTGATCCTGGGGTACTCTTCCTAGACGAGATAAATAGGCACAATCCAACACCAAATCTTGGGCAGATAGAAGCCACAAACCCTTGCGGTGAAGTTACTCTCCTACCCTTCGAGTCCTGCATACTCGGGTCGATCAACCTCCCGAAAATGATTAAGGATGGAAAAATTGACTGGGAAAAACTCCGAAGGGTGGTTCGATCCGCCGTCCACTTATTGGACAACGTGATAGACGTTAACAAATATCCTATCTCAGAAATTGAAAGGGCAACTAAACTGACAAGGAAAATCGGGATCGGCGTCATGGGGTTTGCCGAGATGCTACTTGAACTCGGTATTCCATACAACTCAGAGGAGGCCCTGACAAAGGCCGATGAGGTCATGAAGTTCATCTCCGAGGAAGGCCACAAGATGTCCGCGGAGCTCGCCGAGAGTAGGGGTTCCTTCCCAGCCTTCCCGGGCAGCGTTTGGAAGAAGCGCGGCTACAAGTCCATGCGAAACGCAACGGTGACGACAATTGCGCCAACGGGAACGATAAGCATCGTGGCGGGAACGACGAGCGGCATCGAGCCCCTTTTCGCCGTTGCCTACATCAGGAACGTAATGAGCGGCATACAGCTGGTGGAGGTCAACAAAACTTTCGAGAGGTTAGCCACGAAGAGGGGTTTCTACAGTCGCGAGCTCATGGTGAAACTTTCAAAACTAGCTTCAGTCAAAAAAGTTGAGGAGATACCGGAGGACTTGAGGAGGATATTCGTCACCGCCTTCGACGTGAAGCCCGAGTGGCACGTGAGAATGCAGGCGGTCTTCCAGAAATACGTCGATAACGCCGTCTCGAAGACGATAAACCTTCCCAACGAGGCGACGCCGGAGGACGTCAGAAGGGCATACCTGTTGGCCTATAAGTTGAGGTGTAAAGGGATAACTGTCTACAGGTACGGAAGCAAAGCAAAACAGGTACTATCCATCTCACCCCAGTCCGCGCTCGCAAATCATGAGAAAAAATATGTGAAGGCCGAACAGGAGTATTCAGGGGGCCGTCCGAGTGGTGAGGAGATCTTCTAAATCAAATAAAACTGGCAAAGGGAAGAGGCTGATATACCTCTACACGGGGGAGGGCGGCGGCAAGACGACCAATGCATTCGGCTTCGCGTTGAGGGCCATCGGGCACGGTTACAAGGCCATAATAATCCAGTTCATGAAGGGGTGGAAGGACATAGGGGAAGTGAAGGCCTGCAGGCGATTGGCCCCCGAGTGTGAATTGTATCAGTTCGGCAGGAGGGGATTTGTGGACCCTAACAACCCCTCACCGGATGACAGGAGGTTGGCCCATGAGGGATTGGAATTTGCCCGAAAGGCTCTCAAGAAGAAACCCAAGCTGCTCGTGCTGGACGAGATAAATCTTGCGGCTGCCTTCGGTCTGATCAAAGTCGAGGATGTTCTAAAACTACTCGATGAAGTTCCGCAGTCCACCATCGTCATGCTCACAGGAAGAAGGGCGCCTAGGGAATTGATCGACATTGCTGATTTCGTATCGGTGATAGAGGACGTCAAACACCCGTCCAAGGAAGGGATACCTGCTAGAAAGGGCGTCGAGTATTAGGTAAGCTTTTTCTGTTTAGCGCGAGCCTCCACTCGCCGTACCGTCTCCCAAGACCTCCTCGCGAACTCCGGGGACTTCCCGTGTTTCCCAACCCATTGCTCAAGAAACTTCATAGTCTTAGGATCTGCAGGGTAGCCTGATCCTAAATCGCCGTAACGCTCCCGAAGCTCTGCAATTCTCTGGTCGCGGCGGACCTTCGCCAGGATGGAAGCGGCGCTCACCGCCGGATATTTTCGGTCAGCGAAATTCTCAATGACGAGCTTTGGCTTGACGGTGAGGTAACGCAGCAGCCTGCGCTCGAATAGTTCCGGATTGGGGTCGGGGCAGTCCAAGTAAACCAGCTCGGGGCTAAGGCGGTCAATTATCCCAGCAAAGGTCTTAGCCTCCAGCTCGTTCAGGTTGATCTTCTTGACCAATAGGGACTCGTCTATCTCGGCTGGCGACAGTTCGACGATTTCAATGCCCGACGCTTTTTCAGCGATGAGCTTTGCAATTGTCTCGCGCCTGTTTGGGGTAAGCAGCTTAGAGTCCCTGACGCCGGCAGCCTTCAGCTCTCCGAGCACGCTTCGCTCGAATTTCACGCCGCAAAGCACCATTGGACCTAGTACTGGCCCACGTCCGGATTCGTCGCCACCGACGATCATTTATTTCCCCTCAATTCAGCAAGTATCGGCATTCGCTTAAAGGCATCGCTTGGAAGTAGTTCCCAAATTATCCCAGAGGGTTTTGATTTAGCTCGCTCGGTTCTAATAATCGATTCAGGGGTAACGATGAAGTCTATAGGAACATCATGCTTGGCCATCGGCACGTCATCAACGATTTGAATTGGATGAACCGTCGTCACGATGGGAGTTTCATTCGTGGCGGCACCGAGTTCACGCAATATCGCGACTTCAAGGTCCCCGAAGCCGCCACTCTTTCCCACCTTACCACCTTTCCTATCTACCGCGACTGAGCCCTCCACGATTAAGTCAACTTTCAAACCACGTATATTCGCCCTTCCCCCATGTTTGAAGGCGCCCCTGATGCTCGAGGCCTCCCTTGGATCTTTAACCTTCGCCGGGTCTAGCAGGATGAACCCCTCCCGCAGCTTTGGGGTCGCCATGACCAGAAGTTTTCCGTCACGCAAAGCGAGTTCCCGCACAGCCATCTGGGCGGCGTCGGGGTTCACAAATATCGATTTCGCCGACGCGTACGCTGGCAAGGAGCGAAGTCGCCTTGCGGCTTCGGCGCTGCCGACAAAGTTAGGAATCCTGCCGTGAACCGGCTTGGGAAAAGCTGCCACTCCCCTTTCCTCAAGCTCCCTCCAGATCCGCTCACGGATGTCTTGTTTTTCCAACTACAGCCCAGATTTCAATTAAACAACCCATGTCTAAAGGACGTTATCCTTATTGCAAGTTTTTAGTGGGCACG
>CAYUMT010000133.1:0-3368 GCA_964446015.1 Hadarchaeota archaeon (SeqCode) | reverse complement strand
CGGTGTCGGGCAATGCACACGAGATGGGGACCCGGCCAACTGGTTGCAAATATCCCGATTATGGCAGCGGGCTTGAGAACAAATTCTACGGTGAGGTCTGCAAGTCTTCAGCAGGGTTGAAGCGTAGCGACGCGAATGAGATAATTAAATCGGTCGTCCCGAAGTATGAGGGCGTGTTAAAGTATCCGCCGAAAGGGAAAAGCTTCGTTGAGTGCACTGACCTCAAAACACTACAACCTACTAAGGAGTGGCAGGACATCTACGACCGTGTGTGGAAAGAACTGGAGGATCTGGGCCTGCCGAAGCTTTACTGATATTACTTGCATTCACCATAGACTTGACCATCGTAAGGATATTTTTGATGGTTGTTATGCAGGCGTCTTTCAAATCGCAAAAGTACTGATGGAAAAAGGTGCTGTGTTGCATAATTCTTAAACCAATTCACGATTACAGTACTCCCGCAAGTGATTTTCTCTAGCGCCTGAATTTCTGTTAGAACGGAATCAAAGGTAGGGGAGGTGATAGGAGCCCCCGCCCGAGGGCGGAGGCTGGACCGATTCCTTCTAGGAGGTGACAACTCCTTGAAGAAACACAGCCGGTCCATCAAGAAAACAGCGGCCAAGCACCTTAAAGGCATCGGTGATATTTTCGACCCAGCCCCGAACTCGACGTACAAAGCGGACGATCTCACTAGGACCCTCATCGAGACCTGCATCAGGAACGGCTCGGCCGAGCAGTGCTCGAACCCGTCGCCGGACACCCTGCTCCTGAGGCTCCACCAGACGGACGAGGAAGCCTTCGGCCAAATCCTCTGGGAGTCCAACGCCCGTCTCCTGAAGAAACTCCACCTCCCCAGGACGGTCACGGGTGCAATCGACTACACCACCCTGGCGTTCTACGGGGCCGAGCAGCCCTCGCTGGTCGGCGACTCAAGGCTCCCCGGGACAAGGCTCGGCATAAGGTTCGTGGTGCTCAGCGTCGTCGAGGCCGGACGGACATTCACGCTCGGGGTGAAGCAGGCCGGCCCGTTTGTTTCGAAGACCAAGGTCGTGCTGGAGATGCTCGAAGCCGCTGGGAAACTTGTCAGGCTGAAGCTTGTCCTCTTGGACAGGGCCTTTTTCACAGTTGATGTCATAAAGGCTCTAAAGTCGCATAAAACGCACTTCCTCATGCCGGCAAAGCGGACGGCGCCGATAAAACGGCTCTGCATGACGTTCAAAAGAAAAGAGATGCCGCCCGTCGTCGACTACATCGTGAAGACCGCCGGAGACAGCGTGCGGGTCAAGCTCATCTTCGTCAGGAGAAAAACCAAGGAAGGGGCGAAGACGTATGTCTTCGTCAGCGACATTGCGTTCGAGCCGGATGTGGCGTCCGAGCTCTACCGCCGCCGCTGGAGGATAGAGACAAACAACCGCGAGGTCGGGAAGTTCAGGGCCCGGACCACCAGTCAGAGCATGAAGCTCCGGCGGATGTACTACGTGCTGGCGGCCCTGCTCTACAACATCTGGATTGTCACGAGGAGCACGGTTGGCAGGCTGACAAGCCACATGTTCAAGAACATCTTGTGTGCTCTGATCAACACACTGTCACCGATTGCGCCCCGTGGTGATATTGGCCCGCCGGCTTGAGCCGAGCCTGCCTGAAACGGTTGAACTGCGTTTGTCGAATCTAGCGTAAGCCAGCTTTCCGGCGCATGTGTCCGGAAGACTGGACCGCCGGTAAGCATCGACTGGCGAAAAAAATGGCAGTTCAAGCCAGCTGACATTCGATTCAGTTGGCGCCCGATCGGGCAAGAGACAAGGAAGTTCAACAAGTTTTATTCACATGCGGGAGTACTGGATTAAGTTATTATACATATTGGAGGCTGGACCGATGAGGTGGGCGACGAAAACCACCGAGGTGATTCAGCATGCGAAAGAAGCAAAAGCGGGATTGGAAAAACTATAATGACCAGCTCGTCAAGCGAGGCGAGCTGTTTATCGATCTCGACTTCGTAGAGAATTGGGAGAAAGAGCTTGAGGAGATGAATCTGGGCAAGCGCGGGAAACCTTTCGACTACCCGGCAGGCCTGATCGAGTTCCTGGCCTTTCCGCGATACTTCTTCAGGCTGCCATTCAGGCAGGAGGAAGGCTTCGTCGAAGCCCTCGCGAAGCTCCTTCCAGAGCTGGAGGTGCCCGATTACACCACGATTTACCGCAGGATCAACCGCCTAAAGCCCAAGTTCGAGCGCAGCCTCCGGGGGCTTGGCGACGATGTCGTCATAGCGATCGACGCGTCCGGAATCAAGGTGACGAACCGCGGCGAGTGGAGGCGGGAGCTCTGGGGAGACAGAAGCAGGCGTGGGTACGTGAAAATTCATGTCGCGGTGGATACCAAAACCAAGCAGATTTTAGCGATGGAGGTCACGGACGAGCGAGCGGGCGACAGCAAGATGTTCAAGCCGCTCGTCGAACGGGCCTCGGAGCGGGCTAACGTTAGACTAGCGCTCGCAGATCCCGCATATGATTCACGCGAAAACTTCAACTTCCTCGAGGCCAAAGGGATCGAACCCGGCATCAAGATCAGGCACGGGGCATCCGGCAAGGCGCGAGGCAGTCGGGCGCGGCGGCGCGCCGCGCGAGAGTTCCTAAAGGATGAAGAAGATTGGAAACAGAGAGTTGGCTACGGCAGAAGGTGGACAGCCGAAGGCGTGTTCTCTAACTTGAAGCGGGCTTTCGGCGAGTTCGTCGCAGCACACAAGTTCGAGAACATGATAAAAGAAATGACACAGAAGGCATTCTGCTACAACCTGTTGATGAACCTGAGCGCAAGCAATTGAGGGCGAGTGAAAAGGGCTCGGCGAGCCAAATGAAAAAAGTGCTCAGTATATTTCGCGTTTATTTATGCAACAAAGCAGAAAAAGGAATAGATATAAATCGCCCTTTTTTAAAGTAGTTGGGGTGATTCGATTGGTTGTCAGTTTTTTGGATGTTTTGGAACGTGCTTATAGTGGTCCGGTCTGCAAGGAAAAGGAATGGGATACCCGGGTCATACCTGTCAAGATCAAGGAGAAGCTGAAGGAATACGGACTCGAAGGCACTTGCACGCCGGAAAACCCGATCAGCACAGATGACGGTTTGGCCGACGGGTTTTGGAAAGCGGGATTTGACCTGGCTGCAGATGTGGGCATGCACTGCAAGGAAACGGGGAGGGTGATAAAGTTCAGCGAGGAGGAACTTAAGGAGGCCATGCTAGGGGCTCCGAGCGAGATAACAGCAGGGAAGGGAGAGGATAGGATAGTGATAAAGGCTGGGAGGCCGGAGGGCAGAGGGCTCCCGACGGCTTGGGTTGGGCCAATGGGCATGGGGTTCGACGAGGAACTCGTCATT
>CAYUMT010000132.1:0-3424 GCA_964446015.1 Hadarchaeota archaeon (SeqCode) | reverse complement strand
GCCTGGGGGTGAACCTCACGAACTTGAAGTCGAATATCGGCAGGTTCAGGTAGCCGAGGTCCTCGAAGGAGGTCGTCGTCACGATGCGCGGCATGGTACCGCTTCTTTGAGCTGAGCGCGGTTTAAACGGGGAAACACGGGTAAGCTAAGCTCTTAGCAAACAGACGGTGGGGGTAGTGGGTGGTTGAGGAATAAATCGTTGAGTTTAAACTTCTCAACCCGTCTTGCTGCTTCTCCACTTCTTTACCCAGAAAGCAGCCAAAGCAACCATGGCGATGATAGCAATCACAACGCCTGCCCAGACCCAAGGTGGTGCTTCGGCCGGCGGTATTGTTGGCGGCGTTGTCGTCGTGGTGGGGGTAGTTGTAGTTGTCGTTGGCGGTGCGGCCCCTACCACTGTTATTGCGAAGGTCGAGAACCCCGAAGTTTCCGCAGAGTACCGTATGTGCGTAGCGTTCTCCCCAATGATCTTTGTGGCTAGCTCTTCCCATTCTCCGGCATGATTTCTGAATAGCCTAACATTTTCTTTGCTTGCCCCGTGCGTGGCGAGCCACTCTTCCAAAACCCAGAAGGTAATACCTGCATTCTCGATCACATCATCGGGCACGTTCACGTCGATCTCGTGGTAGGCCCAGACCAAGCCGGGCGGCTCTGGCAACCCCGATGGCTTTTCCTCAAGCTTCTCCAAAATCACCTTGACGTTTTCACGGGCCTGTTTGAGGGTTAGACTTATCTTCGAGACCCTTGAATTCTCCAGATCCAAATCGATGGGCGCCCTTTGGGCCACGGAGGAGATGTTGAACTCCACGCGCTTGGCGATGTGGACGAGTTCCGGCAGGCTCTCCGGAGTCGGCGCAACAATTGGCTGCACAGGCAAAACAATCACAGATGGCGGACGAGTTGGAATCCCGGGAATCGTGTTCTCGCTGAAGTTGGTCAGCACCCAGTTCAGCTCGGCTAGGTTTTCCTCTATTCTCCTCATCGCCAGCTCTTGTATCGTTATGTCGCGGAGCTTCTCCTCTTTGAAAATTATCAGTGCCAATCCCTCCGGCAGCGACTCGTCTATCGTTTTGGTTGAGACTACTTTTCCGACGAGCCTGAACTCGGCCAGCTGGCTTTCGAAAACACTGTCCTGCCCGATGCTCGAAGCCCCGGCCACGGTGAGCAGCTCGTCGCGCGTGGGCGGGACGCTGAGCGCGTTCCAAGCTACCATCCCCTCCAGCCGCACATCCAATGGAACTGGGGTGGTATTTTTGAGCGCTTCTTGCACACTCACCGTGCCTTGGTACCCGTACACCGTCAGCTCCACGACCTTGTTTCGGTAGGTATCCGGGTTCTGCTTTATTTCCTGAACCGAGGAAACGGGGGTTGATCTCAGGTCAGTTTTCACGTCGTAGAGGACCGGCAAGTTCGCCTCCACTTGAACCAGCCCTCCGGCCTCGGGCACAACGTTTTCGAGCAGCCTCAGGATCCGGCTTCCGGGGGGCAGGACTATCCCGTTGGTAACAGCGGGGGAGTCGATCCAGTAATCCGTCTCGAAATCGAACACGGGCAGGCGATTCGCTTCTTTTATAACGATGCCCTGCACGAGCCCCCTGTTGAGATTCGAGACGAGCTCCTTCCCCTCCCTCACGGCATTTTTGACCAGCTCGGGGGCACCCACTGGGTTCTCGACTAGATACCCGGCGGTCACTGGGAACTCGATCCCAGATCCGTCGTCAGGATCGTAGAGGATGGAGATGTGCCTCCGCGTGGCGTCGACTTTGACGAGCCTGAACTCGTAGGCTGCTGGGTTGGCTAGGATCCCCCCAGCGCTCGCAGGGGTTCCCTCCTTGGTGAACGAAACGCTTCTGGCCACGATCACGCTGAGTTCAAAACCGCCCAAGGTGATTTTCGGTGATATCGCCCATCCCTCGACACTGGCTAGCCCCTTGTCGCTTTGTTGGGCGAGCACTAGGCTCAGGTTCTCCTTGTTGACGAGCAGGAATCCTGTGGTGGGAATCGGCACGGAAAGCAAGTTCTTGATCTCCGCGGGAATCGTTACCGCGAAGTCGGATACATCGTCTTTTACTGTTTCTGGGATGCTAAATGCGGCGCCGCTCGTGCTTATCAGTGCTGGGGTCGGGAGAGCTGGTCCAGCCTCAACAGTCCCAGATGAACTTGCATTACTCGCCTCATATTGAGTATCGCCAGCAAAAGCCGCAGCGACCGTCGAAGAAGTTCGAACGCTGACTCTGGGAGCAGTGTAAGTAGCCGAAACACTACCTTTGGAGTCTGTAGTTCCACTATTTGGGTTAACGCTACCTAGAGTAGCGGCAAAAACAATCGTTTTTCCAGCTAGGGGGGTTCCACCAGATGTAAGTGTGGCGGTCAAGCCCACCGACTTCTCGGACGAAACGGTGAAGGAGGACGGTGAAAGGGTTAGGATGGTGGAAAATCGTTGCGGGGTTACTTCAATGGTTCCAGACGAAGTCGCCGTGCTTGCTTGATAACCAAGTGGACCGGCGGATGCGGTAATTGTCACCGAGGTTCGAATACTGACTTGAGGAGCAGTATATGTGACTGAAACCCTGCCCGCCGAATCCGTAATCCCCGTGTTTGGGCTGACGCTTCCAGTTGTGGCCGTAAACGCCACTACCTTGTCCCCTAACGGGTTACCGTTAGAAGTGAGTGTCGCGGTCAGAGTTATGGAACCCCCAGGCGATAGGGTAAAAGACGACGGTGAAAGTTCCAACTCGGTGGGAGGTCGCAATTGAGCATACGCAACTGGTAAAGTGGCGGTCGCAATGAACGTGGCAATGAAGAACGAAAGGATGATTATAAGTAGAGCTTTCCGCCTCACCCGCCTACCTCCTTTTCAGCATCCTCCATGATAATAACTTTGATAATAGATTGCTTAAAAAACGAATCCCCACCTAAATGTGGAGAGAATACGGTTACATTATTCTGAGTGGGAAGAGGACATGGAGGTTTTGGAATTAAGGAGTAGTTGGAAAGATGATTATTCTTTAATTGCTCGGTTCATTTTACTTAGGACTTCTGAAACGATTTCAGAAATTTTGGGAAACTTCTTTACAAGGGGAAAATCATCATTATAAATTTGTTGTGGAATCCATCCATTCTTAGGATACCTAGGATATTCCACATGGCGCAACAAAATTAAAGATAGGTAAATCAAGGCCATGTGACAAAAACCTAAGTCATGATAGAGATTGATTTGAGATTTCTCGTAATCAATCATTTCTGTGTCTCTGCCTTCAAATCTTTTCTCAATTTCTTTTTTTAAAAACTCAGAAGATCCAGGAGCTATTCTATCTGTAGCTTTAAGGGCCTTGAATAATTTTTCCTTTTTTATTTTCCACTCCATCTCTGGATTAATACTCCTTTTCTTATTTTCAATTTCCTCTCGAAAATCCATAATTGA
>CAYUMT010000131.1:0-3553 GCA_964446015.1 Hadarchaeota archaeon (SeqCode) | reverse complement strand
TCGTCATCAGCATGGGCATACCCAACGTGAGTATATGACTAAATCTTTAAGGCTTTACTAAACCCTGAGTTATTATGGTGTCCTACAAAAATTAACTTTTTATGGGTTATCCAGCAAGCCTCGAAGAAAACTTGGCTGCCGAGGTATGGGCTTGGAAGTTCGAAAAGGAATGGGCGCAAGAAGAAAAGGTAGGGCTTGGTTTCGGGCTCTTAAATTTACGAAAGCGACGCGTTTTTTTACCTAAGGACTATTTCCCTAAATTTTATTTCCCTGCCGATTTGTTTTTCTATTTTCGATTTTAATTTTTCCCATCGTTCTTTTGAAAAAACAAGAAGCCAAGAGCAGCCAAGAATATTAATTTTTTTGTTTAGCATATCTGTGGGAGGGCGGCGATTCGTCAATAAAAAAAACAACTCCGTAAAATCCATGGTTGAAGGCAACAATACCATGCCCAACCCCACCACCCAGATGAATAAAGGCAACGGAGAAATCTGATTTAATATCAAACCAAAAAACACATAAGCAAAAAGTCCTCCAAGCGGCCCACCAACCACAACTATTTTTTCGTGTTTTTTGTTATCACTAATTTCTTTAAAAACTCCAGAAGCAAGGATTAAGAATGAAACACACAAGGCGGACGGTTTTTGACCAAGCCGTTTAGCTAACAAGAAATGACCAAATTCGTGAAACCAAACAATGGAGATAGCAAAAAACAACGGCACGATATCGCGTCTTAAAAGAATATACGCAGCAACGACAATCGCTATAGCAATACGCAGCCCAATTGCCGCCAGTCTTCTCATTTACCCCACCTGTCTTGGTCTTGCAACTAAACATACTATTGACCTAGTTGTAAAAGAATCCCGATAATTTTTAAGCGGCAGCGGCTTTTCAATGAAGCCCCGCATATCACGAAAGTTAATTAACTTTAACTTACGCCTAATCAGCCTGCCCTGCCCTTCTTACCACAAGTTAATGCCGCTGGTTTGATTTTTGGCTATCGAGAGAGTTCTTAATGCCTTGACTTGAGGGTTAGATATTTGGGCTTGGATGTGTGAGGTTAAAATTTAATCCCAACCCCAATATCAAATGCCAAACCTATGCTTGCTAGTGACCGGAAGATGACTTCTCTTCGATTTTTCTGATTATTTCAAGTAGCAGAGTAGCTCCCAAAAGGACCGAGACTCTAAGTATTTTTTCCTTTTCTGTGATGCTTAAACCATCCATGGAAACACCGTGTGATCCCTTACTGCCAAAAGTGTAGAAGGCGTCGAACCAAGAGTAAAGTTTCGGCTCAACAATTTTACCTTTTATTAAGGCAGGGATAATGTTCCTTCTCGTTGCATCATCGGGCAATGACACGTTGTTTAACTTGCAAAGATATTTTCCAGCATCATCCATCAGTGCTCTTAGATTTCTCAAAGCTTGAGGGTAATATCGATTGTTGATTTCATCTTTTACTGCCTCGATTTCAACATGATAAGTTTTTTCTATTTCCTCAGGCAGAGTTACTTCACAAATCTCTTTATACACAGATTCGAAAGATAATTCCTCGCCTGTCCAAGACTGCATACGTTCCTTGAATTGATTAACTAAATCTTGGTATTCGATGTCAAACTCAATGAGATGTATTCTACATCCCTTCTTCTTTGCCACTTCAACGACTTTATTCGCGTAATCCAAATTACGTTTGGCTCCGCCACTCCCAGTTCCAGCAAAACGAGTAAATATTATCCATTTGCCAAAAAATAGCAGAGCATAACTATAATATTGTAAACCTGTTTCTACATGTCTCATCTTGTAAATAATTATATCGCGTGCTCCATGGGCCATCAAACCCCTAATTAGAACATCAAATTCAAATCTTGATCCCCATTCCCCCAATAATCCCATTGGGTGGTAATCTCCGAACATGAAATCCAACCTATCCTTAATTTTCTTGCGGTTGAACTCAATTACGGCGTCGGCGACCCATTGAGAAATACTTGGTGTGCTTTCGGTTCTTTCAAAATAACCAAATTTGGTTAGGTGTGTAATTCCAAGTTCGTTGTATATGCTTAAGATGCACCTAATAGAATCCCATTTGTTGAAGTCTTCTGATTCTGCTTCTGTGCTTATCTCTAAATCTGCCGTGACTTCAGTGCCTTCGAAGAGGTAATCTTTCTTGATGAATCCGGTAACTGTTGCAGAATAGTCTCCTCCCATCCTCGGAGTCTCTATTTTTTCCTCTTTCATTTTTGGATTGTCCAGATTCAATCCGTTAAGTAGGAGATAGATGCCTTCTTTAAAGTCCGCATATACTCCTGGATTCATGTAATCGTGTAAGATTAATAAAATGCGAGCATATAGTTTTATCCTCAAACCAAGTCAAATAGCAATCCGGGTTTTCCATGTTGCTCTTTCGCCCCGTAAATACTTGGCCAGCAACAGGGCCTCCTCGTTTATCAGCGTCTCCAGAGTCTGCTTGGAACTGTGCATTATCCTCGGCACCCTCCCGCAGAGAGCGCCCATTTAACTCATTAAGGGTAAAAAATAGGAGGGAAAATATAGTAACCCAAAAGTTTTACTAAAGAACCTAAAGCAACAATGGATGAATTGTGGTTGATGACAGGGATAAATTTTAGATAACTCAACCTCTCGAGGACAAAGAGAACAGCTAAATGCGAATAGCTCCATCTGCGGCTGAACTCACGACTCTCGAATAAAGCGCCAAGTATCCCGTTTTTGCGCGAGGCTGTGGGAGCTTTAAAACTGCCATCCTCTCCTTTATCTCGACTTCAGGGACTGAAAGCTCAAGTTTTCGGCGCACGATGTCAACTAGTATTTTGTCACCATCCCTCACCACCGCTATGGGACCGCCTTCGGCTGCCTCGGGAGAGACATGGCCGACTGCCGCCCCCCTTGTACCCCCTGAGAACCGCCCATCGGTTATCAAAGCCACGTGCTCTACTAGGCCCATCCCGGCTATGGCTGCAGTGGGTGCCAGCATCTCGCGCATCCCGGGTCCACCCTTTGGGCCCTCAAAGCGTATCACGACGACATCTCCGCGCCTAATTTTTCCGCCTAAAATCGACTTCACGGCCTCCTCCTCACAATTGAAAATCCTGGCCGGTCCCTTATGGCGCTGCATCCGCGGCCTCACCCCTGCATACTTAACGACGGCTCCATCGGGGGCAAGATTACCATAGATTATCGCTATCCCACCCTCCCGGTGATATGGCCTGTTAACGGGCCTGATGACATTCGAGTTCATAAGCTTAGCGAACCTCAAGTTTTCCCTGACTCGTCGACCATTGACCGTCAACGGCGAACCGTGGATTAGACCGCCTAAGCGCTTCATCACTGCCTGCACTCCCCCGGCTAGCTCCAAATCAATCATTGTATGCGGACCCTCCGGACGCATGCTGCACAGATGTGGAACCCTGCGGCTCAGTCGATCGAAGGTGTCCAGATTGAGCTTGATCTCCGCCTCGTGCGCTATCGCAGGAAGGTGGAGCACGGTGTTTGTTGAACCGCCAATTGCCATGTCTACTATTATCGCGTTCTCAAACGC
>CAYUMT010000130.1:0-3563 GCA_964446015.1 Hadarchaeota archaeon (SeqCode) | reverse complement strand
GGTTTTAAGTGGTTTCCATATCACGGTATCGTTGAGGGGATTATCCTCTCGCTTTAGTATATCAAGGGGGGAGCAACTGTTCCTAGGGCCACTAGCATTTCTCCTAGCTCTATCATTAGCGGTGCTTTGGACCTTGGAACTGATCGTATTCATTTGAAAAAACAAGACATATTTTATTCATGAATTTATGTGCAAATCCAACCCCCACCTCGCTGGTGTCGTTAACTTAAGGGCAAGAGATGAGAGCCAATTGCCGAAGCTGGGTTCAGTTTTGGCGGCTAAGGGGTTATTTAGAGGCGAAAAAAGAGATTAAAATTACCTTTGCCGTTTCACCTGCTCAATTTTACCAGTAAACTGGGGCTGAAATCCCTTCCCCCGCATCATAGGAATCAAGAAGCCATCTGGGCGTTTTTCACAGAGTTTTGATAGCCATGGAAAGCAGGGATAGTGAAGATTTGAGGGCAGAAAACGTATGTGAATTAAGGTCAAAAGGTTCATGGACGTAATATTATCATAATATAAAAATTAATTTCAAATAACTACCAGCTTGGCATGTTCAACACCCCGCAGGGCGCCCAAGCGATCCACAAGCTTGCGAATTTCCTCTGAGGACCCCCTGACGATTAGCGCCTCCAAGCAGCTTTTGGCGTCGATATGCATATGCTGGACTGCGCTTATGACGCCCGAATTCTCATGTTGGATATCCATGAGCGCATCGGTCAGTCCCCGCACATCGTGTTTATACATGACTAGGATTGCACCAAGCTGCTCACCTTTTAGCTCGCTTCGCCATTTGTAGCTTGCCAAAAAATCCCGCAATGAGTCCCGAATCGCCTCTGAACGGCTTGCGTATCTTTGGACCATAATCGTGCGATCGAGTTCATTCAATAAATCTTGAGGCAACGTCAAGCTCACTCGTGTTATTTTCTCTGGCATGCTTACCCCTACAAGCTCACTAGCGCGGGTTATCAGCTTTTCGGTAATATTTATATATAAAAATGTAATACTCAATAGGAAATCGTATGCACATACCAGACGGGTTTCTAAGCTTTGAAGTATGGGCACCTTTATGGGCAGTCGCTATATTAATTCTAGCTTTTGCAGTATGGAAGACCAATAAAAAACTTGGAGATAAGCATGTCCCATTGCTAGGTGTGCTGGCGGCGTTCGTCTTCGCAGCACAAATGTTAAATATTCCTGTGGCTGGCGGCACAAGCGGACACCTGCTGGGTGGAGTGCTCATCGCTGTCTTCGTTGGACCACTAGCTGGCTCTATCGTGATGAGTTCGATCTTCGCTGTGCAAGCGGTATTCTTCCAAGACGGGGGGATAACTGCCATGGGCGCGAACATCATCAACATGGGGCTCATCGGTACCATCCTCGGCTTTTTCATCTACCTAAGTATTAAAAAGGCCGTGAAAAGAGAAAGAGGAATGATTATCGGGGCTGGCGTCGCTGCCTGGATTTCTGTTGTGCTTGCATCGGCCGTATGTGCATTTGAGTTGGCAACCTCAGGGACTTCGCCACTTTGGATAGTTCTACCAGCTATGGTAAGCATCCACGCGGTAATCGGCGTTATTGAAGCCGCCATTACTATGGCAGTAATTGGCTTTGTTCTGAAGACTCGAGCGGACTTATTGGAATTACCAAAAATCTAGGTGAAAAAATGAAAGGAAAGAAGTGGTGGATTACCGGTCTGGTCATCGCGGTCTTTATGGCGTGCGTGCTCTCCCTTTTTGCCTCGCCAGAGCCGGACGGCCTTGAGAGAATTGCGGAGGACCAAGGGTTTGCAGGTAAAGCCGAAGGGCAAGAAGTAATACACTCCCCATTACCTGGCTATACCGTGCCTAGGATTGAGAATGAACAACTTGCCGCAGCGCTAGCTGGCCTAGTTGGAGTGTTAATAATCCTCGGCGTGACTTTCAGCTGGGCAAAAATCCTAAAAATCAAACGTTGAGCATACTATGAAACACAGCTTTTTAGACCAACACAGTAATTTGCGCAGCCCCGTCCATACTTTGGACCCTAGGGCGAAAATAGTTGCGCTTTTTTCTTTTATTTTCATTGTAATTTTTACCCCGATAACCCAAGCTCAAAAATTTGTATTTTATGGGGCACTGATCTTATCGCTCATCCTAATTTCTCGAGTGCCGCCTAAATTTGTAATGAAGAGATCGCTAGTGATAATCCCATTCGTCGGGCTAGTGGCCATAGGACTGCCATTTTTAGGCGGCAGCGGCGGGTCATTGAATTTTGGCCTTTTTAGAGTGACTCAATCAGCATTTTTGATATTTCTAAATGTTATAGTAAAATCATGGCTTTGTGTGCTCGCTATGATTGCCCTCACCTCGACGACCCCTTTCTCGAAGCTTCTGAACGGATTCCAAAGGTTAAAAATGCCAATTATGTACATAACGATACTTTCTTTCATGTACCGCTTCATCTTCATTTTAGACGACGAGTTCATGAGGATGAATAGGGCACGCAATGCGAGGACTTTTAACTCTAGTTGGGTCCAATCTGTTAAGGCGGTGGGAGGCATGATCGGAACGTTATTTGTGAGAAGTTATGAAAGGGGAGAGCGCATCTACGCGGCAATGCTTTCTCGTGGATTCAGCGGCAAGATAAAATTAATCCGCGAACTTAAAATAAACAGATTTGATGTCCTCTTCATCGTCGCATTTTTGTCCTTGTCAATGCTGATTTTGGTGATCTGATGAGAGCGATAGAGATAAAGAATTTACACTACGCATACCCTGACGGCACGAGGGCTTTGCGTGGTATTGACCTAGGAATAGAAATTGGTGAGAGTGTATACTTGATTGGTCCGAACGGATCCGGAAAATCTACACTTCTTCTACACCTAAATGGGATCTTGCAACCTCAAAAAGGCCAAGTTCTAATCCTCGGTATGGACGTGAGCGAAAAAACAGGAAAGGTGAAAAACAAGGTTGGCCTCGTTTTTCAAAATCCTGACGATCAGTTGTTTATGCCGACGGTCTTTGAAGACGTTGCTTTCGGGCCGATGAACATGAAACTTAGGGAGAGAGAAGTGAAAATTAGGGTGAAAAGAGCGCTTGAAGCTGTTGGCCTTGAGGGGTTTGAAAACAGAAGCTCGCATCATTTGAGCTACGGTGAAAAGAAAAGGATCGCAATAGCGACTGTCCTGTCAATGGAGCCTGAAATTTTGGTTCTTGACGAGCCTACGCTTTCTCTTGACCCTTGGATAAAAAGAAACTTTATGGAATTTTTGAATGAGCTCGGCAAGGGTCACACGATGATAGTTTCCGGCCACGACTTGGACTTGATGAAGTTATGCGATCGAACCTACTTGCTAAATAATGGAAAAATCATGGGTAGAATTAGTAAAAAGAGCGATATCTTTAAAAAAATTGCCTAATAACTGTAAATTTTTGAAGAATCCGTATGGTAACTGATACCAACACTTACGGTAATACGTATTGTCAAGGCCCGATTTGGCGGTTGGGACATCAATTACTGCCAGAAATCGTTCCCACATTTAAAATCACTCTTTTTGAACCCTGAGTGTTGGAGCCGGGGGC
>CAYUMT010000129.1:0-3687 GCA_964446015.1 Hadarchaeota archaeon (SeqCode) | reverse complement strand
TAATAGAAACTATTAAAAGCTTAACTTTTTAATAAATTAGGGATAGATATGCCAAAAGGGCCTGAAACGAGAGAGGTGCTCGCTAGAAAACTCAGCAAAGAAAACCTCGAAAAACTACTGGCGATAGACAACCATCAGCTTCACGATTTCGTCGCGAAGTACGTGGAGCTCTGCAACCCTGGCGAGGTCTTCGTTAGCACGGGTTCTCCAGTCGAAATCCAATACATAAGGAAGGAGTCAATAAAATCCGGTGAGGAGAATGAGCTTGCCACTCAGGGCCATACGATCCATTTCGACGGTTACTACGACCAGGCCAGGGACAGGAAGAACACGAAATTTTTGCTTCCAAAGGGAGTTGACCTTGGGTCCGGATCAATCGGCGGCGGGGAGAGCCTAGGGCAGATGGACAGGGATAAAGGCCTCAAGGATATCAATTCAATTCTAAAAAACATCATGAAGGGGCATAGACTTTATGTATTATTCTTCTGTTTGGGCCCCACTGGCTCAGAGTTCTCAATCCCGTGTGTACAGCTGACGGATTCCTCTTACGTAGCACACAGCGAGAACCTCCTCTACAGGCAAGGATACGAGGAGTTCAAGAAGTTGGAGAAATCGGCCAAGTTCTTTAGATTTGTACACTCTGAAGGTGAGCTTGAGAGTGCGGTCAGCAAGAACATCGATAAACGCAGGATTTACGTCGACTTGCGGGAAAACACCGTCTACAGCGTCAACACACAGTACGCCGGGAACACCGTCGGGCTGAAGAAGCTGGCCCTGCGATTGGCTATAAAGAGGTCCTCTGAAGAAGGCTGGCTGGCAGAACACATGTTCATCATGGGCATAAACGGCCCGAAGGAAAGGATCTCACACTTCACGGGTGCTTTCCCATCTCTCTGCGGAAAGACCTCGACCTCGATGATGAGGGGCGAGAAAATTGTCGGAGATGACATAGCGTACCTCAGGGATAAAAACGGCAAGATAAGCGCCGTCAACGTTGAGAAGGGGATATTTGGCATAATTCAGGGGGTAAATGAAAAGGATGACCCCGTTCTATGGAATACCCTGCACAGCCCTGGAGATATCATCTTTTCAAACGTCCTCGTCAAGGATGACGGCAGCGTTTACTGGTTGGGGTGTGGGGAAAAAGTCCCCAGCAGCGGTAGAAACCATTCGGGGATTTGGAAACCAGGCAAGAAGGACGCCGATGGTAAAGAGATAACCCCATCTCACAAGAACGCTAGGTTCACAATTGCCATGGAACAACTTGAGAACTTGGACCCCAGATTAAATGACCCCGGGGGCGTGGAGATAAATGGAATAATTTACGGCGGAAGGGATTCCAACACATGCGTGCCAGTTGAGCAATCATTCGACTGGGTTCAAGGTGTGATAACGAAGGGCGCATCACTGGAGTCCGAGGCAACCGCCGCAGTTTTGGGGAAGGAGGGCCAGAGGGAGTTCACCCCGATGGCCAACATGGATTTTCTCTCCATACCCTTGTCGAGATATATCGAGAATCATCTTAACTTCGGCGCAAAGCTTAAGGACCCATCACCAATCTTCTCGGTCAATTACTTCATGAAAAACCAAGCGGGAGAGTTTCTATCGGACAAAGAGGACAAGGCGGTGTGGCTCAAGTGGATGGAGTTGCGCTCGCACAAGGAGGTCAAGGCGATAAAGACGCCCACCGGGATAATTCCAAGGTATGAGGACATCAAGATGCTCTTCAAAAATGTGCTCGGCAAGGACTATTCCAAGGAAAGCTATGATGAGCAATTTATGCTTAGGGTTCCCGAACACCTAGCGAAAGTCGATAGGATCGAAGATATCTACTCAAATATGCCAAACGCGCCTAAAATAATTTTTGAGGTGCTGGGGAAGCAAAGGCAAAGGCTGCGTGAGGCCGGGAAAAAATACGGGGACCGTATAACTCCGGAGAAATTCCCAATTTCCGGGGATTAGTCTCTAAAATTTCTGGATCCATCGCCACGCATCGGCTTCAAGCACACTATTTTATTATCCCGTTCTTATTTTCTGTTGGTGCAAGGGTGATATCGGCAAATCTTGGCGGGGTTGAGATAGGGGAAGGTCTGCCCGTGGTCATCATAGGGGCGATCAACCTCAGCAAGGACACCTTCTACAAGGGATCGCTCGTGCGCGGCGCAAAGGAAGCCGTGAAAAGGGCCCAAGAAATGGTCGAAGGAGGAGCCAGTATCATAGATTTCGGGGCTATGAGCACAGGGCCTAGATCTAAATCTATATCGACCAAGGGGGAGCTGGGGAAACTAATTCCAATAATAAGGGCCATATCGCGGGAACTCGACGTCGCCATCTCAGCGGACACGCAGAGGGCAGAGGTCGCGCGGGCATCGATCGAGGCCGGGGCCGATATAATAAACGACATAAGCGGACTGAAGGCAGACCCGGACATGGCGGATGTCATAGCTAGCGCAGGATGCTCGGCGATACTTATGGCGGCAAAAAAACTTCCCGGTGATGTTTACGAGGTAGAGGATGTCAAGAGGGCCTTGAACGTTAGCCTGAAGATCTGCAAGGAACACGGCATATCTATGAAAAAAGTTGCAGTCGACCCCGCAATTGGACATTGGCCAGCGAGGCTTGTTACGTTAGCGACTTCAAGGAGGCGATTCAAAGAACAGAGGTACAGCCTGGCTACTTTTGCGGATCTCAAGATACTTGCCAACCTTAAGGAGCTTAGAATCACCCGCCCGATATGCGTGGGGATTTCCAGGAAATCTTTCATAGGGGGAGTCCTTGATCTGCCCAGCCCAGAGGACCGTCTTGTCGGATCGCTCGCGGCGACCACGATAGCCGTTTTGAACGGTGCGCACGCTCTGAGGACCCATGACCCGCTCGAGACCCTTCAGGCTGCCAGGATAGCTGAGGCCATAAAGTACGCTTGGGTGAAGTGATGGAGATTATCGGTCTTAGTTTGCCAATAGTAAAACCCGGCGACGACTTGGCGTCAATGATCTTCAAGGCATCTGAAAAAATTGGGGGCATTCGCGACGGAGATGTGATAATAGTTTCCTCGAAGGTGGTCGCCACTGCACAGAATAGGTTGACGGATCTGGGTAGAATTCGACCTTCCATACGAGCTAAGAAAATAGCATCGATTAGCGGTCAGCCTCCGGAGTTCGTCGAGCTCGTTTTGCGTGAAGCGGATAAGGTCTTGAAGTTGGGTCACGGCGCTATACTCACCCTGAAGGACGGCCTGCTGTGTGCAAACGCTGGCGCGGATTTGTCCAACGTCCCGAAGGGGAAAGCCGTCCTCATGCCGTCCAAACCCGATAAATCCGCAGGAGATATCAGGAAAAAATTATTTACTAAAACAAATGCAAAGATCGGAGTTGTGATTTCGGACAGCGTGGTACACCCGTTGAGGCTCGGCACGGTTGCCCAAGCTGTGGGGGCATCCGGAATAGAACCCGTGATGGACTGCAGGGGGGATCCAGACATCTACGGTAAGCCCCTCAGGATAACTTTTCGCGCCATAGCGGATCAACTCGCGACCGCGGCACAGCTGGTGATGGGTGAAGCTGGTGAAAGAGTCCCTGTGGCAATTGTGCGCGGTGCAAACTTTGAACTTGTTAAAAGGCCCAGACGATCACCCAAGATTTCTCCCAGGGGTTGCATCTATCGCGGCGTTTTGAAATTATAGAAATG
>CAYUMT010000128.1:0-3699 GCA_964446015.1 Hadarchaeota archaeon (SeqCode) | reverse complement strand
TCAAGGAATGCACTGACATTTTTTCCAAGGACTTGATGGTTGTATCCGCCTTCCAAAACCGCGTATCTTTTTCCGCCACATATCTTCTCCGCGTATTCCTTTGCGAGCCTTCCGATCTCTCTGTAATCCTCCGTTTCCAGTGTCCCGCCCCAGTCCTCCACATGCCTATCAAACCCGGCGGACACTGCAACGATGTCGTGTTTTTTCTTATCAGCAAGATAATCCGAAAGTTCTTTCAGCTGCTTTTCCCTGTCACCGCTTGGCAAATGGAAGTAGGAGACCTCGGGTGTGGCGTTAAAAAAATTGAAAGTTCCGTCACCGAAATGCAGGTCGAAGTCAATTATCAACGCCCTCTTAATTTTTCCCTCTCGCCTGAGTTTTTCCACGGAGATGGCTATGTTGTTAAAAAAGCAAAAGCCCCAGCAACTGTCGGGGCTTGCATGGTGACCCGGCGGCCTTATGAGTCCAAATGCCGGCTCACCGTCAAATGCTATCTGTGAAGCTTTTATAGCCCCTCCTACAGCAAGAGACGCATTTTGGAATAAACCTAATTTTTTGATGGAATCTATGTGGCCCCTTGTATGAACCAGTTCCAAATCCGCCGCGGTGGCGGGGACTGGCTCAACAAACCCGAAACCCCCAATCAATTCAGCCTGGATACTCTCAATCCTTCCCTCCGTTGCCGCGGGGTCGTCCGAATAAACCTCCCTGTAATTTTCGTGATAAACCACTTTCATCTCATCTTCTTCTCCCTTATTTTTGACCGATAACTAGGAAAACTTTTTCCCAACCATCAAAAATTTCCCGGATTTTTTGCCCTACCATGGGATTTGTATGTGGCGGGCCCGGAGGGATTCGAACCCTCGATCTACAGGTTTCTTCCTTATCGTCCGAAGCCTGTCGCGTTATCCGGGCTGCGCCACGGGCCCAAAACTTAGTCGTCATTTGTCCCTTTCAACATTTGTATTCCATTTACACAAACCTTTTTTTAAAGCTCATCACATTTTTTAAAGGGTAATCGCTTGAAAACCCTAATGCTAATATGCGACGGCATGGCCGATCGCCCGGTTAAGGAGCTCGCCTACAAGACCCCCCTTGAGATAGCCAACAAGCCAAACATGGACTGGCTGGCCAAACGCGGGATAAGCGGCATAATGGACACGATAGCTACGGGTGTTATACCCGGCAGCGATACCGCCCACCTGGCCCTGCTCGGCTACGACCCCTACGAATCCTACACTGGGCGTGGGCCGTTCGAGGCGGCGGGAGCTGGCATAGATCTCAAGGCCGGCGACATAGCCTTCAGGGCCAACTACGCCACCGTTAACGATAAGCTGGTCATCACGGATAGGAGGGCCGGGCGAATTCACGGAACCGAACCGCTTTCCGATGCAATAAATAAGATCAAACTCAAGGGCGCAGAATTCATCTTCAGGAGCACGGTTGGACACCGTGCGACCCTCGTGTTACGGGGCGGGGGGCTATCGCACGAGGTCTCGGACTCCGACCCGCACCTGGAGGGCAAGAAACCGCTGAAAGTTGAGCCATTGCTGCAAGCTACTGAGCAGGTCACGCCATCCTATTCAATCCTGGTGGGTGGAGTTCGAAAGTTTGTGGTCCGCAGGGGAAGGGCCGCCAAGACGGCAAAGATGCTTAATGAATTTTCAAGCAAGGCATACGAAATCCTCAGGAAACACCCTCTAAACAAGGAGCGCTCTCAGAAGGGGTTGCCCCAGGCAAACTACATACTTCTCCGAGGCGGCGGCGTGGTGCCAAATCTAAAGTCCCTCCATGAAAGGCTCGGGATCAAGGGGACCTGCGTTGCCGCAGCCGCGCTGGTCAAAGGCGTGTGCAGGCTCGCGGGCATGACCGTGATAGACGTGCCGGGCGCAACCGGCAGCGTGGACACGGACCTAGATGCCAAGGCGAAGGCCGCCCTGAAGGCCCTGGAGACCAACGATCTGGTCCTGATGCACGTGAAGGGATTTGACGAGGCAAGCCATGATGGCAACGCCCGCGCGAAGATCAGGCTCATCGAACGCGTGGACGCTGTCCTGAACAAATTCATAGATGTCGCTGACTTAATAGTGATCACCGCCGACCACACGACGCCGGTTGCCGTCGGAGAACACGTCAGCGACCCTGTGCCTGTTCTCATATCGGGACCTGGCGTGCGCGTTGACGACGTGAAGACATATGGGGAGAGGGCCGCGGCACATGGGGGTCTGGAGAGAATTCGCGGAAAGGACCTCCTGCCGATAGTGGTTGACCTCATGGGAAAGGGCCATAAGTTCGGGGCGTAGTTCATCGAGCCAACTTTTAAGCCGTGATGTACTATTTTATGTGTGATAAGATGCGCGATAAAGTTGAGGCCGCAATAGATACGATTAGAGGAGGTCTACAGTCCGACGGTGGCGACATAGAGCTGATAGATGTCACGGATGACGGTGTGGTCAGGGTCAGGTTAACGGGAGCCTGCGCCGGGTGCCCTATGTCCAAGATGACCCTAGCCTTTACGGTCGAAAGCGAGCTCAAAAAAATGGTCCCGAGCGTCAAGCGGGTCGTGGGCATCTAAGGTTTAAACAATTTGTGAAGCTCATTCGGCCTGACAACGCCCTTCTCCGTTATAATCGCCCTTATGTATTTCGCCGGTGTGACGTCGAATGCGGGGTTCAGGACCTTTACCCCTTTCGGCACGATCCTTTTTCCCCTGATGAAAATTACCTCTTCAGGTGATCTCTCCTCGATAGGGATGTCCCTTCCCTTACGCAGGCTCATGTCTATCGTGCTGGTCGGGGCCGCTACATAAAACGGGATCTTATGCTCCTTCGCGAGCACGGCTATCGAGTAGGTCCCGATCTTGTTCGCGGCGTCCCCGTTAGCGGCGATCCTATCGGCTCCGACGATGACGGAACTTATCTTCCGCTTCGACATGACAGATCCGACCATGCTGTCGGTTATGACGGTGACCGGGATGCCGTCGCGTTTAAGCTCCCACGCTGTGAGCCTAGAGCCCTGAAGCAAAGGCCTGGTCTCCGTCGCTATTACGCTTATATGCTTCCCGCCCTTTCGAGCCGAGCGGATCACGCCCAGTGCCGTGCCGTAATCGACCGTGGCCAAGGAACCGGCGTTGCAGTGTGTCAGGACGACATCTCCGTCCTTCAGGAGCGCCCCACCATTTTCACCAATTTTCCTGTTTACCCTGACATCCTCATCCGCTATTTTTCTGGTCTCGCTAGTCACAGCTTTGCGTGCACTTTCCAGATCCGGAGCCGATTTCGCCGCGTCGAGGGCACGCCTCAAGCCGACGAATAGGTTGACCGCGGTGGGCCGGGTTCTGCTTACCATCTTGGCCGCGCGCTCCAGCTCACGCAAGAGCTGGGCCTTCGTCCTGGCCTTGCTTCTAAGAGCCGTTAGGGAAAGAGCCATTGCGGATGCCGCCGCCAAGGCCGGAGCCCCCCTCACACGCATGCGCTCTATGGCCTCCGCGACCTCCTCCGCGCTCCTGCACCTGATTCTAATCAACTTGCCTGGAAGAAGAGTTTGGTCGATTAGGATGACTTCCCCACCGCGGAGCTCTATAGTCCTCAAGAAGTCACCGTCTTCCCCATATTCTCACCTAACCATAAAACTTTCAAGGTACGAGATATAAAAAAACTTACGATGGCTGGAAACTGTATGATAAACACAGCGCGCAGA
>CAYUMT010000127.1:0-3851 GCA_964446015.1 Hadarchaeota archaeon (SeqCode) | reverse complement strand
CTGTTGACACCGTTATCGTGAATGGCAAAACAATCATGGAAAACAGAGTGGTGAAGACGATGGACGAAGCCAAAGTGGTTGAAGATGCCAAAAGAAGGGCCGAAGAAGTCAGGGAAAGAGCCGGGTATGAAGTTGAATGGCCCTGGCCGCTGGTTTAATCTAGCTTAGACCGATGAATATTACTATGAAATCTGACCCGATGAGACGAAAGCTGAGTTTAATTGTGAAATTTATCTTTAACTTTTTAGAAACTACAAACATAACGTTGAGAAGGTTCTGTAAACTTATCGGGGTTTAGGCTAAGTTTGTTTTGCTCCTAAATTCGGGCGGTTACTCCGTCAATTCTTCTGGCGCGCGCGTTAACCATGATTTTTTTAGAGGAATTGTGGTTTGGGCCTAATGTGTCTATTAGAGGGGTTGATTTAGGCCTTATTATTGGGGGGATTTTTTGGGGATATACCTGTGGCCCCAAAGACTAAACGCTATATACATAGCTCCGCCACTGGCAATGTACAAACCAATTTTTCTAATAGTCCAATCGTCAACTGCAAGCAGCAGAAAAACGCCAACTATGAAAACGGCTACGCCCACCCCTACCCTTTTTGATTTAGCTTTTTCCATCGTTTCCCTAAATATTGGTTGTTGTGAGTGTGTTTAAGAGCAACTTTGCCTGCTCCCAAAATCGAGCGGTTACTTCGATTCTTCGGGTTGTTTTTCCTTTTCTTGTTCGCTAATTTTCCAAAATCCTTTAATTACGTCTGCCCTCGTCACTAGACCTAAGAGTTTTCCTTTTTTATCAACAACAGGAATTCTATTTATCTTATGTTTCTGCATCATTCTGGCTATTTCTCCGACCCCGGCGTCCGGTGAAGCGGTCACCACGTTCCTACACATCACTTCCCCGACTTTCTTCTGCCTGATATCGTTGAGGACTTCGGCAATTTCTTCGGGGTTGTAATCCTTAATGGATAATCCTATTGTGAGCGGAAGGTGGCTCTCGATCGGCGTTAAAAGCTTCGGGTATCTCTCTCCAATCATGAGGATGTCGTGCTCGGTGATTATTCCAATAACTTTATTCTCATCGTCAACGACCGGAGCGCCGCTTATCCCATATTCGGCGAAAGTTTTAGCGACTGTCGAAAGCTTATCTTCCGGTTTAAAGGTTTTCACATCTTTAACCATTATCTCTTCTGCTATCGGCATTTTCACACCTCCTCAACCATAGCCCGGATCACGTCTGCGCGTGCTACGATTCCGACCAATTTATCCTCATCACCAACTACCGGGATATGGTTCACCTTTTTGAGCACCATGGCTTCCGCAGCCTTTGAAACCTCATCCTCAAGATGAACTGTAATTACATCTTTCGACATCTCATCCTTCACTTTCCCATTCTCAACCCTATGTACCCACTTATCAAGATCTTCAAATGCTTTTTTCCACGACCAAAAAAGTTCGTTTAACAACCCCTCGTGATATTCAAGAACTTCCATTAAATCCGATTCGGAGATTACGCCCACGACACGGTTCTCTTCGTCAACCACGGGCCCTGCGCTAATCTTCTTTTCGATAAACGTCTTCGCAACAGACGCAAGGGAATCATCCGGCTTGAAACTGATTACATCCTTAGTCATGATCTCCTTAACAAGCAATCAACCACCCTTTCTGTTTAAGCCGTTCGAGTATAAATTATTATTGAATTTGCTGTTTATATTGTTGGTTCTCCACTCGACCATCACGTTAACAGTGTAAACTTAGGGCGCTTGGTATTCAACTAGTTCCATAGTTATGTTTTCCCGCATTTCATACTCTGGGACGTCTTCTATTAACTCCTTATAGCTCAATATTAGGTTTAACTTTGTCTGGGCGCCGCTTCTAGTATCGATCCATGAGGTTGCCTCACCCGAAACGATTATTTTCATCTTCCGGTTTGCGACCACATTTTCACCCGATACATATACTCTTTGAGTTAAGCGCCAAGAATCAAAGGTGGTATGCCCAACTGTTACGTTTTCTCTAGCTTCAATCAAAAAACTGCAATTTCCCTGTGTCCACAGTTCACTAGTTTGGTATATGAAACCGTATCGCCTTGGCACGTTCCATTCATGACCAACGGTGATGGGTTCCATTGGATAGAAGCATAGTAAGCCAAGACACGTATACCTACTCCACAAAGGTAGTTCCATAAACTCCCGTAATTGAGGAGGTTCGACGTTTACTATCTCTGGGTAGGACTTCAAGCCCTTGTCTGTCATCCTAAATATGGACACCACCCTGACGTTTTCTTGTATCTCGCGGGTAGTTGTGACTTGCACATTATACAAATCTTGAATCTCAAATTCATTACCCACCGCTCCGACCACATTCAATGTTTCACTTCCTGTGACTTCGATTGAATTTTCTTGATACTCCATCCTCCAACTTATATCATAGGTGTAAGACTCGCCGAACTGGAAATTATATGAGAGCTCATAAGCATCGGGTGGTACGCTCGTCTCGGAGGGGCCGCTCGTCCCAAAGAGGTCGCGCGTCATCATATTTGCAGCGATGACTATCACTGCGGTGATGACTATAAACTCTATCAGTGTTTTGTGCGGCTTTTTCACCTTGCCCTTCCGTTTCTCCTTGGACTCCGTTAAAATATCCAAGTCTTCTTTTTCTGATTCCGAAGTTCCTAAAAACATGCTCAGCTCTCTAAGGTCTTTCTCGGCCCAGCGCATCTTTTTCCAGTTCCACACCACAATGATGCAGATGACGAGCGGTATGCCCAGTACCCAGATCAGGTTGATGTAGGGGGGTTTGGGTAGCACCACCCATAACGGGCTGTAAATCAAGATTGGGAGAGAAAGACAGAGGGCGGTCCCAATGGCGAGGATCACGGCCAGCACGGCCGGCGCCTTACTCATTTGCCTCACCCCATATCCGACATACAGGGTCATGAGTCCAAAAATAATGAGAGTCAAACCCAATACGGCACCTTCGTAACCCTCCCTAAAGGCCCCGAAAATGGGTTCGGGCGCGCCAGTAAGCCAGTAAACAATCCAAACCACCCCATACAGGAAGGCGGCCGTTCCAATGGCGAACAACAAAGTAGCGAGAAAGTTAATCGAGGAAGTCCGCGGGGCAAGTGGATATTTAACTTCGATGCGCCTTCTCAGAGTGCTTTCTGGGACATTGAAAGACTTAGAGATTATCTCGAGTTTACTCGCTCTCATTAAATCTGGTGCTTGAATCAGCAAGTAGGACGAAAAAGCGTAAAACCCACTCAAAAGCAACATGGCTGTTAAGTTGTTGGGAAATTGAGTGCCTGAATTACCGGGAAACAAAAGCGTGATTGCCAAGACGTAAAAAATACACCCGATGCCGATAACCCATGACTTGGATTCCGAATAGATTTCTTTCATATGCTTTTTAGCCATGTCTTGAAATTTAGGACCATGTATGAAAGACCTCACGCTGGAGTAGGTTGGCTTCCACGTTAGAGAAATTAATACAACAATAATGCTTGCCCCCAGAAACCACAGGCCAGCCGTCCACCCGTCCTGCATGACGTAAACGATGGGCAATGCAACAACGAAAATACTGAAGATAAGGCCGCCCAGCATGCGTCGCAAATTAAAGTAAAAAGCCAATGCCCTTTCGACCGCCGAATTCCCCGCGTCCTTATCCGCATCGTCTTGTCGGGTTGACATTTGGCTTACGCTCGCTTAAAATTCTGTTTTTAGGCCAAATAAGTTAACACTACATTTTGGGATTAACTTATATGGGATAAGAATGACAAAATTCGGGAGATTACATGAACTCATATGAGAGATTGATGGCCGTTTTGAGCGGGAGGAAGGAAGAAATCG
>CAYUMT010000126.1:0-3941 GCA_964446015.1 Hadarchaeota archaeon (SeqCode) | reverse complement strand
CAGTACACCGTCCTGTCCCACAACGTGGAGCTTGGAGCCGCAAAGGGCGCAGTACTCGCAGCAGAATACCTACACAAAATTGGATTAATCAAATAAAAAACGGATCGATTTGACAGGTTAACGGAGGCCAGGATTGCTGAAAATTATCCGGTTTTTTCTTCCTTTTTAATCACGCGAGATATCTCCCGCAACACCCTTCTTTCACGGATTTTCTTGTATCCAAATATAAGCAGTGTCACGATCACGAGTACTAGATAAATCAACCAAGGACTTGGAAGGAACCCCACAAATCCGGCAAAGACAAATGTCCAAAAAACACTTGAGATAACGGCGCCAATCGCAATCGAAACCATCATCGTGTTCCTTTTTATGTTGAGCAGGACAGCTACCAGAGCTGCCCAAAAGACGCCGAACATAAATGTGAATCCAATTACTCCAATGCCGAGACCGCGCTGACCAATACGGCGTTCAAAGTCCCTCATCGCCCTCTTAATACTCGATTGGAACTTTTTTGATCTGTTTAAAGCGGTTTTAGCAATTTTGCTTGTTAGGCGATTCTCGTAAAGAAACCCATATTTCGTGAGTTCTAGTATCCCAAACCAAATGGGTACCAATGCCGCATGTACAGTGCTGACCAAAATCGCGGTATCTATTGTCGATAACCCACTTGCGAAGGCGTATGGTATGGAACCGAACGGCCCGAAGGCGAAAGTCAAGGCGGTCAACCAAAGAAGGTCTATCAAGTTTACCCCAGTTTATCTCAAACCCATTCAGTAAAGAAGTTTTGGTGTTTTAATTTTTAGGTCATCGGATTAGAGTTAGCGGCAGAGGATAGGGCTTTCTAGAGGGGATTCATCCCACTCCTCTTGAACTACTGGTTCTTTTCGGCATGTTAATTTCTTTCTTTATAAAAGACCTTCACTCAAGGTTTCAACGGGAACTATGATAGGCCTGGCTCCACCAACACGAGTAACCGTTGATCTAGCTTATCTTGTGGGTGTGTTGGCTGGCGATGGCAGCATAAACATGAGAGCGCAACATGATTATGAGGTCAAGTGCGTTGGAGACGTGAAGGAGTGGGAATTCTACGATCTCGTTATATGTCCTTTATTCAAAAAGTTGTTTGAACTGGAAGTAAAAGCTGGACTTCATGATGTGGGGACAACCTATGGAGTTAGAATTTGGTCTAAGGAATTGGTGTGCTTTCTCAGTGAAAAGTTTGGACTACCAATCGGTAAAAAATACAATGGACTAAAAATCCCCCGTCAAATAAAAAGCTCCGACGTGCTAATGAAAGCTTTTATTCAAGGACTCGCCGATACGGATTTCTCCCTCGCGTTGAAAAGGAGGTATAGGAAACGACGGTATTACCCAACAATAGTTGGCGTGTCTAAGAGTAGGAAATTCATGGTAGAGGTTTCAGCTTACCTAGAGGGACTTGGATTTTCGGTGTCAAAAGATTTTGATAAAGTTCAAGAGGACAAGAGATTCGGCAAGGTTGTAGCACATGTGATTCAGCTTTATGGTCATAATCAGCTTGCTAAGTGGGTAACTACAATAGGTTTCAGAAATCCAAAACATCTCAAGAAAGTGGAATTTTGGAGAAAGGCGAATAAAAATAACAACTGGGCAAAGCCAGCTTTAGAATTGGTAGCGGGGGGCGGAATGCCAAAGGGAGGCCTTACGCATCCCTCTCTTGAACCGCCGACTTCCCGCACCCGCGCTTGCGCACAGATGTCTCCGGGTTTCGCAGGAGCGCCAAACTCACGGCTCGACGCCTTATGAGCTTCGCCCGTGGTTACCCACGACCGGCGGGCACTCCATGCTGCCCTACCCCGCTACTACTGAGCTTTCTGCTGTGCGGGCTTTAAGAGTTTGCGCAGCTGTCCCCCGAGGACAGAGCCAAGCCCAACGATTCCAACATAGATGAAACTGTAGATTGAGTTCCACCATATTAGCTCTAACAATAGCTGGTCGGCAGCTATGGTCCGTTCTAGTGTGGGGGAGTAAGCGGTCAGGATTTCAGGAAGGCTTGTCGTAAACAGAAAATAGGCCCCTGGCAGGAAAAGTGCGACCATAATCAGCGCTCCATTGAATCCTCCAACCCGGAAAAGTGAATGCCAACTGGAAGTAGATTTTGTCATATAACCAGTCAGCACGCCCGCAAGCAATAATGAGATAATGCCTCCCCTCAGGATTAGGCTTGTCCCCACGCCGAAGAAAAAACCTGCAGCGACTGGGATCAGGTACATCTTTCCAATAAAGCGACGGCCTAAAAAGAATAACAGCAAGCCTAGAAATATTGCGCTAAAACCAACATAAGCGACCCTGAATGTTAGCTCGTCCATGCAGGCCACCCAAAAAATTACCCCTTTATCAAATAAAAGTAATTGGGGCGACTAATGGCCGTATCCTATTTCAGCGCCCAGATTTCTAAAGTTTGAAACGAACCTTACATAGTTGAACCCAAGTGGATCGAGGTCATTTTTTATGGTAGTTTTGCTATCGGCGATGAAGGCCGCCGCTATAAGGGAAGATGTGATGGCATAATCATTATGTCCGTAAATTTCGCAACCCTTGAGCTTGCTGGGCCCGTTTATGATTAATCCATCGTTCCTTTCAAGTACCCTCGCCTTCATTCTACGCAGTTCGTTAGTGACCGCCGATATTCGGTCAGATTTCATTGACCTTGCGTCGGCGGCGCCGTGCAATATCGTCCTGCCCTTTGCCGCGCATGCCAAAACCGCAAGCACAGGCAACAGTTCCGGAGCGGGCGATAGGTTCAATTTTGCAGCCTTGAGCCTTCCCCCTTCTATACTCAAGCTCTTCCTTTTGGTATGGGCGGAAAGGCCGAAGGATTTTATGTACCTCAGGAACTCCTCGTCCCTTTGGGTGATATCCCCGATGTTGCTTATCTTCAGTCCTGAATTGGTCAGCGCAGCAGCAGCGATAAATGGAGCTGCGCCTGTAATTTCGGTAGGTACCCGGTAGTTGAAGGATCGGTATTTTTGTTTTGGCACCGAAATTAGACCTCCCCTTTTTTCCACCACATTTACGCGAGCGGCCTTCATTATCTTTGCCACCTGTTTTATTTTTTTTCCGCGAAATACAAGGTCAACCTTTTTCTTAGCGTATGGGCTTGCAATAAGTATAGCCGGCAGATATCTGCTTTTCATATTGCCCAATCTGGCCCTGCCCCCGGTGAGTCCGCCTCCGAATATCATGAAAGGGGGGCTGTCATCAGGCTTTGTGGAGTAGATTTCCGCCCCGAGGCTCCGCAGGGCCTTTAGAAGGGTTGGCATTGGCCTTGAACGAAGTTGAGCGTCCCCATTTAGTACGATTGGTGTGTGGGAGATGGTGGAAATCGAGGCCAGGATGCTCATAACGGTTCCAGAATTTTTAGCATCGATCGAGCTCTTATCGGATTTTATTTCTCCCCCGGTTCCCCATATCGACCATCTTTCCTGCGTCCGCTTTACCGTGGCACCAAAGTATTCAGCCGCCCTCAAAATTACATTCGTGTCACGCACTCTAAGCGGGGAATCGATCGTGCTTTTCCCATTGGCCAAAATTGCCACGGCCGAAGAGACCTGTGTATACAATTTTGATGGAGGTGCTGTTAGTTCACCCGAGATGGATGTAGCGGGATTCATGACGATTTTCACGGGTTCACCTGAGCTCTATCATCCTTATACGCTTGGATGAAGAGCTTAAAATCCCATCTAGTTTTGCTTCCTTTTCCAGAATTTGAAGTTTTTCGACGTTCATCCTAACACCTGGTGGGACTGGGCATGGCTTATCGACATTGACGAATGATTTTATTCCCATTTTATCGGTTATTTCTTTAACATCACGGTCGTTCATCCCAGAAAGTGGCATCAGCACGCCTAAATCAACTATCTCATCCGTCGCCCTCAAGTTTGTCAGTTTCTGCGCAACTA
>CAYUMT010000125.1:0-3977 GCA_964446015.1 Hadarchaeota archaeon (SeqCode) | reverse complement strand
TGTGATGCGAACGGTCAGGTCGGGAAAACGGAGAATTCGTCATAGGAGTATTCGAGCCATCTTGAAAACATTTTTGGTGTAGTGATACTAGAAGTTTCGAGATTCATGTCCAAGGAAACGGTCGTTTGCTTAGTTTCGGGAGGTATAGATTCGCCCGTAGCCATGGCTTTGGCGGCCAGGGATTTCGAGGTCCTGCCCCTCCACCTCTGTCTCTACCCCTACACGTGCGAGGACGCCTTCCTCGTGGCCATGAAGGTACTAGAGGATCTGAAAGCCAAGATAAAGTTCGAAAAAGCCCTAGTCTATCCATGGTCCAGAATCCTGAGGAAGATCATGGCAGGTAAAGATAGGACCTACGCTTGCCTGGAGTGCAGGCGAGGCATGTTCCGTGTCGCCGAGGTCGTGTGCGAACGCGAGGGCGCTTCGGCAATAGTCACTGGGGAGTCCCTGGGACAGAAGGCGACACAAACTCTATCTAACCTGAGGGCCACTTCGGCCGGAATTCGATACCCGATTTTGCGCCCTCTGTTGGGCTTTGACAAGCTGGAGATAGAGCAACTTTCAAAGAAACTGGGAATCTGGCACGAAATTCACGCTGGGTGCTGCTACGCGACACCGAAATATCCGCGAACGAAAGCCGATCCTGAGTCGGTTGATGCCCTGTTGAACGGGCTGGGCATAAGTGATCTGGTCAGTAATGAGTTTGGTAACGTTCTAGAGGTACGCAGCTTCAAAGAGGATTTCAAGGCCTACATGGAGTCGATTACTTAGCGAGGTAACTCCATTGTTCAGCTCAGGAACTTTGCTGTAAGTACCAAGTCATCACACATTTCAATCTCTAAATTGACAAAGATGCAGTTTTTCATAGAATTGATTTAAGCTCCTGTATAATCTTGCCGTGCCTCTCACAAAATTCGCTATCCTTCGGTCCGAGCTGGGATAGTATCAAATCCTCCTGCCAGTGAGAGTTGAACATGCGACATGTCTTAACCTCGCAGAATGGGTCCGAGAATATGTGGTAGAAGAGCGCCTGCATCACGTAGCCCTTCATCACCTCGGTAAGACGTTCATCATCGTAATCTATGAATCGCCCGTGCAATCCTTCCTTTAATTCCTCGTAGGGGACTGGGACGCCAAGCGCCGCAAACCTACGCTTCAGCCCATAATATTCCTTGGGCTTTGCAGGCGCCTCGACGATCCCGGTGGTAGATATCAACGATGGGAATCCATAAACGCTCACGCGCGCGTGGTAGCGTCCGTCGCCTTCGTCCCAGGTGCCAAAAAGTCGGTTTGTGAATACGATGTGGGCGTACTCCAGACCAAGCTCATCTTTGGACAGAAGTCCGAAGGCAACGTTCTGGAGCTTCAACCCATCATAAAGCACCCCCGGCATCCTGAAAGGTGGGTCGCGCAGTAGCCTTAGCTCAAAGTTAATCTCCCCGAGTAGCGGCTCGAAATGCGAGTCGGGGTTCGTGAGGTCCCGGATCTTCGTGTTGGCAAGCTTCCCAGCTAGCTCTTCCGCCTTCTCCGGTTGAGACGATGTTATTAGCGGCTTTCTTATGTCGACGGATACATTGCCTAATTTTTCCAGTAAGTAACCCGAGATTTCCCGGAGGTCTAGAGTTTTTGAGGATGGTTCGCCATAAAGGTGGATTCTCGGGACTCGCTCACTTAATCTCACGGAGCTTCTCATAGGCTACCTCAGCAGCCCGTTTCCCGCTCATCAACATGGCGCCAAAGGTCGGGCCCATCCTGGGCAGGCCATAAGCGGTCGAGACCGACATGCCAGTGACGATGAGGCCAGGGTAGACTTCACCGGTGTGCTCCACTACAAGGTCCTCCGAGCGTTCGACCCACATGGCTCCATATCCCGGTACCTTAATCAACCCACGTCTCTCAAGACAGCGCACAACGGCAGCATCGTGCCCTGTTGCATCCATCACCAGCTTGGCCTCCAGCCCAACTGGGTCCACGCAAGTTATCTCCCTCGGAAGAGCTGAAACGGGGGTCCAGTTTACCACAACGCCGCCCACGCGGTCCTTTTGGCGAATTATAACGTCGTCGATTATTGTCATGTTAAGGATTTTTGCCCCCGCGTCGCATGCCGCGGCTATTAGCTTCGAGCACGCGTGGGGGCCGTCTGCAACGTAAAGTCCCTTCGAAGATTCAGAGTACGGCACACCCAGTTCGTCCAATATTTTATGAGCTGGCGCCCGTATGGTGGTCTTATTCATCAAATAACCTCCGATCCAGAAACCACCACCCAAGTAGTTGTTGCGCTCGATGACTAGTACGGGTACGTTCTTCTTAGCAAGGTCCCTCGCCGCCATCAATCCGCTGGGTCCTCCCCCCACCACTATCACGTCGCTTTCTGCATATCGCTCAAAGTCCTTCATGAACCCTTGGACTATCGCCCGCGTTACTTCCTTCTCTCCAGATGGCTCGAAAGTTGGCATATTCTCCCTCGATTAAGGTTTTTCTTCTCGTTTAAATGTTTGCCCCGCCAGTTCTGTAGCCCCTTGGGTCGAGGATTACGGAGGTGTATCCAAGTCCTTTAAGGTGGGATTCAATCCTATCCATTAACTCATTGGCCTTTACCAATTCTTCCTGCCCGACCTCGACCCTCGCCATGTCGCCGTGGTCCCTGACCCTTACAACTCGGAAGCCAAGCGAGCGGATAATATCCTCCCCCTGAGCTATGCGGCTCAATTTCTCTTGCGTGATTTTTTGCCCGAACGGTATGCGGGAGGCGAGGCAGGGATTGGCTGGCCTTTCCGAGTTTGGTAGGTCGTAGCGCGATGCCAGTCTACGAACCTCCTCTTTAGTTATCCCGGCCTCAGCGAGCGGACTGATAACTGCGTATTCCGCTAGGGCTCGAATGCCAGGTCTGATATCCAAGTGATCGTCGCTGTTTGTGCCGTCGAATATGTGCTTGAAGCCGAGGTTTGCCCTGATCGCGTCCAAACTCCGTATAAGTTCTGCCTTACAGTGGTAGCATCTATCTATCGGATTTGCCAAGAAAAGCGGGTTATCCATCTCGTCCGTCTCTGTTACCAAGTGTCTGATACCGATTCTTTTAGCAATTGTTTGCGCTACCTTAAGCTCTCCAGAGGGATAGGTCTTAGATACTGCTGTGACCGCTACTGCCCGATTTCCCAATATACCATGTGATACGGCGCAGACGACCGAGGAGTCGACGCCCCCTGAGAAGGCGATCACCGCGCTTTCGCTTTTCTTTATGACCTCGCCTAACAGGGCTAACTTTTCATCCAAGTTCGTGATTTTCATCGGTTGCACCCTTCCGCACCGGAGTGTTTGTTGTAAACTTATCATAGTTCTCCTATATCACTAATCAGGAAGAGGTGGGCCCAGAGGGATTCGAACCCTCGACCTTCCGGTTATCAGCCGAACGCGCTAGCCATACTGCGCCACGGGCCCCCGACAAATTATTCGGCTAGGCGTTTTAAGTTTTCTTTGAATCGCAAGATATCTATGTATGACGTGTTAAAGTAAAAAAATAAAAAAAGTTTGATTTATTCGCGTCTGAGCAAGTCAGGGTCACGAAATCCTAGCTAACTAGGCTAATTTATGGGCCCCTTCTCGGTCCTCGGCGCTTCTGGAAGCATTCCCTGCAGTAAACAGGTCTTCCTTCGGTGGGCTTAAAGGGGACTTCGGTCTCCGCTCCGCAGTCGGAGCAGGTGGCCTTGTGCATCTCGCGTGGTCCAAACCTTCTAGGCCCGCCTTGCCTTCCACCATATGCCATTTTCTTTTCTCCTTTTTTCTTAGGCACAACCATAGGAACGGCTCAGCCCTTCCACGTGCCTTTCCTTAGAAAAGCCCGTTGTGTCCTAAATGTAATGAATTATTCTATTTAAATAAGGTTTGGTTATGTAAAGTAAAGATTCCAAGTTAACATCTCATCTTAGGTTGACATCCCTATCATCATAGTGCTGGTACCATCCGGCGGAGGCTGGTTC
>CAYUMT010000124.1:0-4038 GCA_964446015.1 Hadarchaeota archaeon (SeqCode) | reverse complement strand
GCGCCGGGGGGGAGATTTGAACTCCCGAGGCCCGATGGGCCACACGCTCTCAAGGCGTGCGCCTTACCTGGCTTGGCTACCCCGGCCCAAATAAAACTTATCCAAGTCCTATATGCTCTTTCCTTTCTAAATTGTGCGCTAACCAAAATTTATTTGTTGGATGGGCGAACATATTTCATGGGTCCATGGGAATTCATTCAGGGGACCAAATTCGCGGATGCATTAAAATAGAATCACGTGTCAAGGGTTCCGAATGTAAAACTAGCTAGGCGAGTTAAAATGTACGTTAAAATACCGGCTGAGAGGATAGGGGCCGCGATAGGCCCGAACGGCGAGATCAAACGCGAAATCGAGCGCCGCACCGGCACCAAGCTCATCTTCGACAGCGACACCGGCAGCGTGCGGGTGGAACAGGGGGGCGATCCGATAGGCGCCCTGAAAGCCAGGGATGTTTTGAAGGCGATAGCGAGGGGGTTCAGCTCCGAGCGAGCGTTCAGGCTGTTCAGCGACGACCAGTACCTGGAGATCACGGACATCAGGGACTACGCTGGGGATTCCGAGAAAGCGATCTCACGATTGAAGGGGAGGGTCATAGGTGAGAGGGGTAAAGCCCGTGAGACAATCGAACGCACGACGGACACCTACGTCTCCATATACGGGAAAACCGTTGCCGTTATCGGGACTGCCGAACAGCTCGTCGTCGTACGCGAGGCCCTTGCGATGCTTCTGGGCGGCAGGGAGCACTCCACCGTCTACAGATTTCTGGAGCGAAAGCGCAGGGAAGCGAAGGGCATGTTACTCCCGCGACCGTGAACGCTGCAATAGTCCAGCGAGAAGCCGCCCTGATGTCGAGTTAGCCCCTGAAGGGGCAATTTTGGGGAAAACAAATATATAGTATGGATACTAACTATAGTATGATGAGTAAGGTTACTCTCAAGGTTGAGGACGCCACGCACAGGCAGTTGCTGGAAGTGGTGTCGAAACTCCAGCTTAAGACTGGGAAGAGGGTCACGATAGACGAGGCCATAAAGGAGCTGATAGGTCATGCTAAAAGATAGGTCGGGTGGTCGGTTGTCGTATAAGATGCAGGCTGGCGAACGGCTCAGCAGGTTAGAGGAGTACAACCTCAGCTGGCCGTCTAGAAAAAAGGTTCAAATGACGAACCGTGATGAAATACTTTCGGCGACCTCTCCAACAAACTCCGTTAAGGGAGAGGATGAAATGGAAGTTTTGGGGATGGTCTCATAAAGATGCTCGCGGACGAGATTTTTGGGGAATTTAGGGAGCACAGCGTCAGCGAGTTCTTCCGCAGGAACGCCGCCATGCTGGGGTACACGGGTAAGATCCGCTCACTCACGACTATAGTCCATGAAGGGGTCACCAACGCGATCGATGCTTCAGAGGAGTCCGGCATCATGCCCAGGGTCAGCATCTGGATAAAGAAGGTCGACAACAACCCGGACCACTTCAGGATCGCGATAGAGGACAACGCCTCCGGTATACCTGAGAAGTTCATCCCGGACGTGTTCGGGAAGATGCTCGCGGGCACGAAGCTGCACAGGCACATGCAATCGCTAGTGGGCGATGAGCCGGTAATCTTGAGAGAAAACGGCGAAGTGAGGATAACGACTATAGGGGAACTCTGCAACCGTTACCTCAATGAGGAGGGGATTTTCGACGCATCCAAGCTAAATATAGAAGTCCCCTCATTTGATGAGAGCTATCGCTACTCGTGGAAAAAGGTTAGTCACCTGATCAAACACAAACTTCAGAACGAAATCTTCCGCATAAGGACCGAATATGGATGGGAGGTGAAAGCAACTGGCTGTCATAGCCTTTTTACTCTGGACGAAAATCTACAGGTCCGGGTAATCGAGGCAAGGAACGTTAAGGAAGGCGACTATATCCTGGCTCCATTGAAGCTTCCCGAAACGGATGAAAAATCAGAACTTGATCTCGTCAAATACGTTGAGGGCAGGGGCATCTACCTGTATGGAGTGCCCGATGCCGAATTCGACAGGCTCCGACGATCGGCACTAACGGGAAGGGAAGCAGGGAAGAGAATTTTTGTGGTGGGCGAGGTTAGGGTAGAAGATGAAACTTTCAGGGTTTGGGAGAACAAACGCTACGTGCCCCTGTCCGTTGCCAAAAGGCTGGGCCTGAAAGGCGAAAAACTCCGCACTTACAAAAGGGGAATTAGGTTTGAATTCCCGGCCAAGCTAGAGATGAACAAGGACATTGCTTGGCTCATCGGCATGTATATCGCGGAGGGGCACATAGACGGCAGAACTGTGGGATTTACCCTCGGCAAACACGAGCGGGAAAAGGTCGGTCGCATCCTCGAAGCGATAAGAGCCCTCGACGTTCCGCTCAGGGTTATTGAAAGGAAGAGTAGTTATCGAATAAACGCTTACAGCTGTGTACTTGCGAGCTTTTTATCTGCGACATGTGGTAGTGGAGCAAGAAAGAAAAAAATGCCAGGCTTCGCTTTTACCTTGCCCGGTGAGGTGAGGGCCGAACTCCTCAGAGGAGTTTACGATGGAGACGGCCACCTCTTCAAAAATAGAAATCAGCTCAGCTTAGGGACATCATCCGAGTCGTTCGCCATCGGGCTTTCATATCTGTGGATGACTTTCGGAATCCCTGCAAGCATAAGGAGGAGCAATCATATCAGCACTCTTCCTGGAGGATATCTATCCAACGGGGAGGCTTACCTGGTCGATGTCTACGCGGACGGCGTAGAGCTTCTCTATGAGCTGAGAAGGAAGAGGACGGGGGCCAAATACCCGAGAATCCCCGTCGAATTGATCAATCCATTCAGGGCTTCATTCACACTTAAACATCCCCTGACCAAAGTCGGAACTAGTTTGATGAGGGATCGAGCATTAATGGCGACCTGTCTCGGTAGAACATATAATGCCCAAGGAGCATACGATACCGCGATGAAAAGCATTGCCGAAGATGAAGACTTTGACTTCGGCTATTGGGAACTCAATAATTTTTACCTGGGACAGCTGAAGCGGATGGGCTTTGTAGATGGTAATATACTCACCGAGAAGGGCCACGACTACCTTCGAACCATGGATGCCTTCAAGGCTTTCCTTGATTCTGACTTGACCCTCCTAAAGGTAAAGAGCATAGAGAGAATGGACGGTGGCCGTGAATACGTTTATGACATATCGGTGCCCGGAACGGAAAACTTCGTGGCTGGGAGAGGGTGCTTCGCTGTCCACAACTCCAGGGGCCAGCAGGGGATCGGCGTGTCGGGAAGCGTAATGTTCGGGCAGATAACATCGGGTAAGCCCGCCACCGTCACAACGTCGACAGGCAACGGCGAGGTGGTGCAGGCTGACGTCATGATAGACGTGGACAAGAACGAGGGCAAGGTCCTGAGGGTGGAGAAGCTCAAGAACAGGTGGAGGGGCACGCGGGTTGAGATCGAGGCCAAGGACGTGTCATACATGCGCTCCAGGTACGGGCCGTTCAACTACCTGCGGATGACCGCCATCGCCAACCCGCACGTCCACATGTCATTCGTCGAGCCCGACGGCGCCCTTACCATATTCGATAACGCGTCCTCGAAAGTCCCGGACAGGCCCAAGCCCATGCCGCTCCACCCGTGGGGGATACTGTCGGATGACCTGCTCATGCTCGCCAAGCTCACGAAGGCCAGGTCGCTTCCCGGGTTCCTGTCAACCGAGCTCTCTAGGGTCAGCAAGAAAAGGGCCGACGAGGTCTGCAGGCTCGCGGGGGTGGAGCCGAACAAAAAGCCCGCGACACTGACATGGGAGGAGGCCGAGCGAATGGTCTCCGCGTTCAAAAAGGTGAAGCTCATGGCGCCGCCTACGGCCGGGCTTAGGCCGATCGGGAAGGCCGACCTGGAGAACGGCATGCGCCAGGTGCTCAACCCCGAATTCGTGCACACGACCACCCGACCGCCAAAGGTCTACCGCGGAGGGCTACCTTTTATTGTCGAATGTTGTACCGGAGAAACGCTACTTACTCTAGAGGATGGAGAGATTATCCCAATAAAAGAAT
>CAYUMT010000123.1:0-4259 GCA_964446015.1 Hadarchaeota archaeon (SeqCode) | reverse complement strand
TTCTCGAAGTCGCTCAAGGCCATTCTCCACGCTCAAAATATATTTTTATATCGAAATGGCCTGCCATGAGCAGCGAAAAGGGGCACCCAAGTTTCGGGGTGCCCCTTTGAGCGTGTCGAACGGCTCTCCGGGACGGGTCGGTTTACGAAACAAGGATCTAATGAATTCAAAAACTTACGAACAAAAAACCCGCCTTCGAAAAAGGTCCGAAAGATAATAAAACCCACGAGGTTAACAAGCCGCAAAAGTATATCATCCACAAGGCAGTAGAATGGAAAAGGATACTGGACGACGGATCTGCACCATCTTGCAGCGAAATTGCTAAGAAAGAAGGCATTACCCGTGCCAGGGTCACCCAGATCATGAATCTGTTGAAATTACCTCCCGAATGGAAGGCATTTTTGTCGGGGTTGGATGATCCAAAGGACATTCGAAAGTATTCTGAGAGGCGATTGCGGAATTATCGCTCAGGCGACCTTTCCCATAGACCCCCTCCGATAGGAAAAAAGGAGGTACGTGAACAAGGGGAAAAATCTTCAGAAAAGATCCGCACGAAAAGGAAGTGGTCGCCGGATGTCATAGCCGTGGAGATTGATGAAGAGGTGAGTCCTCTAAACCTGGAGGTATTAAGAAAATTAATTCAAAAAGCGGTTCTTCGAAAAATCAAGGAGGCTTCAGAGGTGTAACCCGCTTCATATCAATCTCGTTTTTCCAGCTACTTTACCCAGGGTTGTCGCAAGTTTTGTCGCAAGATTGTCGCAAGTTCAGCTCGCCGCCTTCATCCGGTAAACGAGTTTGTTTGTTGCTCCCTCCGAAACCAACAGCCCCATATCCACCATAACCTTCAGGTCCCTCTGCAGAGATCGGCGGTTGACATCGGGGCACAAGCCCTCGAAATCCTGAATGGTCAGGTTGCCGTGCGCCAGGATGTGGCCGAGAGCCTTGGCCTGGCGTTCCGAAAGCCGGTGCTCTTTGACCAGCACGTCCAGCCGGATGGCCTGCTCGCCGCGCTCCCTGACCTCGGCAAGCTGGGTGGTCAATCCCTCGGCGAAATATTCCAACCAGCCGGTCATGTCCATTCCAGCTTCGCGGACGCTCTGGATGTCCCTGTAAAAGGCCTGCCGATCCCGGTCGTAATATTCGCTGATCGTGAACAGTCTCTTGAAGTCGTATCCGGCCCGGTAGAGACACAGGGTCGAGAGCAGCCGAGAGGCCCGGCCGTTTCCATCCAGAAACGGGTGGATATGCACAACCCGGAACTGAGAGATTCCACTCACCAAAACCGGATGGACATCTTGCTCCTCGTTGAGCCAGCCCACCAACTCCGCCATCATGATGGGCACATCGTGCGCCGGAGGCGGCGTATAGATGGTTTCACCGGTGGTTGAGTTTACCACATAATTCTGGATTTTCCGGTACTCGCCAGGAGCAGCGGCTCCGCCTCGGACACCCTCCACCAGCCGATTGTGTATTTCCCTGACAAGCCCTTCGCTGATCGGCCCGCCATCCTCAAGGTACCCGGAAATAAACTCGAAGGCCTTCTTATAGTTCAGCAGTTCCTGCACATCATCGGGGTCGGCCTCGGGGACAGGATTGCCCGCCAGGAGTTGCTCGGCCTGATCCAAGGTCAGACGCGTTCCCTCGATATGCGTGGTATGGTGGGCTTCGAGGATCAATGCACGGCGTCCCATCTCGCTTACCCAGTCCTCTGACAGGGTAGCGGCCTCAAGAAACCCCCGGGCCCGCTCGATTTGGGTCAGTCCGGCAGTGATGCGGTTAGTTATCGTAAAGATGGGATTGAAGCCTTTGGTCATGTAATCATCCTCAATCATCCGCCTCCCGATGGGCGGTGGCGTCTTCGTCCACCCAGTCCTCTTCGGTGTAGGACATGCCCTTGCGCCCCGGCACCTTGCGCGTCGGTCCTGCACGGTAGAAAGAGCAGCTTTTCGGGCCATAGCAGAAGGTCTCGAAACGGTACCGTTTCCGGGACGGGTTCCAGTGGTCGATGATCATTTCCACCGGCATCCGGCAGCCCCAGATGCAGGTCCCACATTTGGCATCATAGGTTCGGGCGTCTAAACGGCGATGTCCCCGGCTGCGGTAAGTCTCCAGGTCAGGCAGCACCCCATGAAATGGTGGACCAGCCGTGGGTTCATCTTGGGCATCCTTCAGGATCTTCAATCCACTCGTTTTATAAAACCCAGCCGTCTCGAGACGTGGATCAGGAACGGGAATCGCCAGTCCGCTGACCTGCATACCCACCATAAACCGATGCTTTTGATGCGCGGCCTTGCCAATGGCGATGATGAATCCGCCACTTTCGCCACCACAAGTGCCATCCACATAAAGCACATACCCCAGGTAGCTGTGGCTCCGCTCATCAAAAGACCGCATGAGCCGGATACGGGGCTGGATAGCTACTATTCGTCCCGACCATTCAATTTTGTCTCTTTTGGTTGTCGACCGTAACCGCATGATGATCTTGTTCCCCGACCTGTTCTTTAAAAAATGATTTACCTCCTATCCGATTTTCTTGGCCAACGAGTTTTCGCACGCTCCAGAAAGGGCGGTTCGATATGTTTGGGTGCCCCGCTGACAATATCCTCAAATCCGGTCATAAACCCCCTCTTGCGAAAGTGCCTTTTACGCATATCGGCAACCACCGCCTGCCAGTTGTTATTGAGATTGGCTATGGTGTAACATTTCTTGGCATGCTCAATATGGTCGAGTGCCGCATTGTAATATTTGCTTTTTCCGGTATTGACGATCCGCATACAGAGTGCACAATACACTCTGGCTGACATATCGGGATGAGAACGCTCCAGCTTTCGCGCTAGTGGTTCAGTTCGGTAGTGGCTAAGATCTTCCAATTCCTTATCCGTAGTCCGGTGCAGGCGTGATACAAGACGGTCGTACTCTTTATTCTCGAGCCAGAGCTCAATCAAAGAGGACAAATCACCCTTTTCTGATGCCCCCATAGCCTTTTGATGCCAGGCCGTTTTCTCTTTGACCGGCGCATAGCGCATTAATTCCTTGTAGGTGAACACGGAGGGGTCTGACTTGAACTCGGACCAGGCTGATTGAAGTGCATCTCTCCCCCGACCGATCTTGGCTAACAATGCCCGTTTCAAATCGCTCAATTCATATTTTTCATAAGATGTACGGCTGTCCGCCCATGCGATCTTCAAGCCCCTTTCCACCCAGGAAAGCGCGTCCTCAGGGCGTCTCCTACTCCTATATATTTTAGCGATGGCCATGCAATCCTTGGCTTCAAGCTCGGACTGCTCGCAGAGCGCAATGTAGGCGTCAACGTTACGCTGGGCTGCGAGCAGCCTCTTCAGTACTCCGCCCCACCTTCGGCGTGCGTATCCTGGAGAGTGCTTCTCCTTGTCATCCTGAGTCGGAGAGGATTCGAACTTGGAGCGAATTTGCTGGATAAATGCATCCAATTCCTTCTTGTCGAGCACTTTTGTAGCCTCACGATCAAGGTCATAACAAAATCCGTAAGGGTCATCCTCCATCCAGGAAAGCAGTAATTTCGCAGTCTCGTCTGGGTCATATTTTGCACCCTGGCGGGCTTTGATCCAATCCCGAAACAGTTCCTCAACCAGCATACCGAAATTGCCGCTCGAGTCGTCGATCTCATCGGCTTTTTCGTGGCAGGCGGCGATGAAAATCTCGTAAAGACACGCTGCTCGTTTCGGATCTTTCCGGATGATTTTCCCGATGTCATTGGCAACCTTTTCAACATCATCCACGAACGACCAGGAGGCATTATAGGAAATGAAATGACCGGGAGACAGTACCGTTTCGATGGCCTTCTCAAGCGGATCGATCTGTTTTCGCTTTCTGGGGCGCTTGATGCTCCTTTTATTTTTACGCGTTTTCATGATTTTTCCAGATACCAGCCTTCACCAGACGTTGGATCAGCGCCTTACGCCGCGTGTGACCGATCATGAATTTTTTCAATTCTTTTTGGAATTGCGCTTTGGTTGAAAAAAGGGCATAGGCTTCGGCGATGTCCACAAGAGAGCGACAGGCCTCATCATACCCCCGCCCCGATCCGCGCTCAACAGGTTCCCGAACCGACTCCCAGGCCTTAGGAAAATTATTGGACAGGTTCTTCAGATACGCCTTGCGTTTTTCGCGGCGCTTGATCTCCCGCCGCTTGCGGTCGCGTTTTTGCTTTTCTAATCTGATTTGTCGGGCCTTTTAAGCATTCTGTCGTAATTACCCCACCTTTCGCCGAGGCGTATCAG
>CAYUMT010000122.1:0-4269 GCA_964446015.1 Hadarchaeota archaeon (SeqCode) | reverse complement strand
GCTTGCCTATCCTGTAATGACACGGGGGAATGCCGCATTGAAGACGATTTCAAGCCAATCTTCGACAAAATGGTTGAATCCGATGGTATCATCTTAGGCTCGCCAGTTTACTTCGGTTCCGCTACTCCTCAGATAAAATCCCTAATCGACAGGTCTGGGGAAGTCTCCTTTGCTAGAGGTAGGATATTCGAGAACAAGGTCGGCGGGGCAATGGCCGTTGCGAGAAGGGCTGGACAGAATTTTACCTTTGCCGAGCTCTTGTTCTTTTTCCTCCACCAGGGAATGATAATACCGGGATCAACCTACTGGAACGTAGCATTTGGAAACGAAAAGGGTGAAGTCGAAAAGGATGAGGAGGGTCTGAAAACAGCGAGAAACTTCGGTAAGAAAATGGTCTGGCTCATCAAAAGGATTAAGGCACAAGATTAGTCCAACCAAAGATAAAGGATAGTTTTATATGAACAAAATATTTGGATACGCTGGCAAAGGCGTAAGAATCGACCTATCTAAGGAAAAAACTGAGAAAAAAAAATTAGATCCCATTCAGGTTAAAACCTATCTTGGAGGGGTTGGGCTAGCCACGAAGATTCTCTATGATGAAGTTCCGGCCAAGATAAATCCACTTTCTCCTGAAAACAAGATAATATTTGCGACTGGGCCACTGAATGGAACCTTTATGCCGCTAGCTAAAGGGCATGTGGTAATTTCAAAATCGCCATTGACGGGCACTATCTGCAACTCCTCTGCCGGCGGACACTTTGGAGCTGAGCTGAAATTCGCTGGCTACGATTACTTGATCCTAGAGGGCAAATCAGAGGGACCCTCGTACATATACATTCGAGGTGGGGAAATCGAGTTTAAAGATGCAAGGCACTTGTGGGGAAAAACCACGCATGAGGTCGAAGACGAGCTAAGGAAGGAATTGAAAGTTGAAAGGATACAGGTGGCAAGCATTGGCCCTGCTGGAGAAAACCTCGTTAGATACGCTTGCATTATAAATGACAAACACAATGCGGCGGGGAGGGGAGGAATGGGAGCGGTATTGGGCTCTAAAAATGTCAAGGCAATAGCAGTTCGTGGAGAAAATGAAATAAAGCTGGCTGATGCTGAGGGGCTCATGAAAGTAGTAGATGAGCTAAAAAAACAAATGAAGGGGACCCGCTTTGATAAGTCTTTTTCCCGTTATGGCACCACGCTCACTGTGCCTATAACGAACGAGTGCGGCATTTATCCAACTCGAAATTTCCAGGAAGGAGTCTTTCCCCCATTCGAGAAAAATTTCGATCCAACTTATATCTACGACAAGCTGGTCATCCGAGAGACGGCATGTTTCGGATGCCCCATCCATTGCAATAAAACTGTCAAGATAATTAGGGGGTCAAAACCCTTGATCACGGACAGGCAGGAGTTCGAAACTTTCTATGCACTAGGAGGTGAATGCGGAATCTCGGACATAGAGGAAGTTATCTACCTGGGTCATCTCTGCAATCAACTTGGTCTGGATACCATATCGACTGGAGCTACGATAGGATTTGCGATGGAGCTGGCCCAAAGGGGAATTTTAGATGAAAATGTCGATGGCATTAAACTCGAATGGGGAAACGTGGAAGCCGTTGAAAAGTTGATACAAATGATTGCTGATAGAAAGGGAGTCGGGGATATTTTGGCCGAAGGTTCAAAACGGGCCGCGAAAAAATTTGGTAGGGGAGCGGAGAAGTACTCGATGAGTACAAAGGGAATGGAATTTCCGGGTTACGATCCAAGAGGCGCGAAGGGGATAGGCCTAACCTATGCTGTGGCATCAAGGGGCGGCTGTCACAAGTTTGCGTATACATTGAAGAAAGAAATGTGGACCGGAGAACTCGATCGTTTCACAGAAGAGGGAAAAGCCGCCTTTGTTAAGGAGCTATCGGATTTGACCGCTTTTGTAAAATCAGTGATCTTGTGCTCGTTCCCAATTGATCAAAGCGCGTTCGGTATTGAAAAGGTCCTAGAGGCAATTAAGCAAGCGACGGGAGTAGTATATAAACTTGAGGACGCGATGAAAATTGGCGAGAGGATAATCAACCTCGAAAGGCTTTTCAATTTTAGGGAAGGATTCACTGCAGCCGATGACACCCTCCCGGAGAGATTCTTGAGGGAACCCATGACGGAGGGTAACTCCAAGGGCAAAGTGGTCGATCTGGAAAAGATGAAACGGGAGTACTATAGGTTGCGTGGTTGGGATGAAAAAGGTGTGCCTACGAAGAAAAAATTAGAGGAGTTGGGATTAGGTTACGATTTAGAGTCGGCTGCTTAGCGCTTCTTTCTTATTCTTATTTACCCCCATCTCATAAATTTAAACTGGTGAACTCATCATGAAAGTAAAAGACCTTCCGTCCGTCCCACCGCTGGATAAATATCGAGAAATTGTCGGAGAATAAAATATTATAAAATTAGAGGAGCTGGCGGATAAGCTTGATGGGCTAAAACTTCAGGAGATCAACTCCGCCAGATTTGGGGGGGTGGCTGAATTGCTATCCTCATACGTCCCATTTGTGAGTATGTTGGGAATAGATATCCGATGGAGTGTCATGGAAGCTGAAACTCCTTTCTTTAAGGTTACAAAGACCCTACATAACTTTTTGCAGGGCATGGGCGGCTTTTCTCCTTCCATGACCGATATATATATTGGGAAACCATCATCAGCTATCATCCTTGGCAAAGTTAAAACTAAAAGACGGTCCTTCACTATCGAGCAAACAAGTTATAAAACAAATCTAAATCGTTTGGCCCGTCCATTATCTTAAATTTGAGTTACCTATATTCTTACTGGTACCCCTCTTTCAGATAAATATCTTTTAACATCCCCGACCGCGCAAACCCCGTAGTGAAAGATTCCGGCAGCTAAAGCGGCGTCGGCCTTTGTGGCTGTTAGAACCTCGTAAAAGTGCTGTGGGTTGCCGGCACCTCCTGAAGCGATGACGGGTATGTTGACCGCGTCGGCTATGGCCTTTGTAAGCTCTATATCGTAACCATCCCGAGTTCCATCGGCGTCTATGCTGGTAAGCAAGATTTCACCCGCCCCTAGGGACTCAACTTGTTTTACCCATACCAGCGCGTCTATGCCGGTAGGTTTGCGCGCGCCATAGGTGTAAACCTCCCATTTCCCCTTCCCAACCCTCTTGGCATCTATGGCTATGACTATACACTGGTTCCCGAACTTCTCCGAGGATTCCCTTATCAGCTGGGGATTTTCAACGGCGGCCGTGTTAATCCCCACCTTGTCGGCCCCAGATCTGAGCATGCGACCTACATTGTCCAAATTCCTGATTCCCCCTCCGACAGTCAGAGGGATAAACAGTTGCTCCGCAGTGCGCTCGACTACTTCGAACATTGTCTCGCGCCTCTCTGGAGAAGCCCCGATGTCAAGAAATACTACCTCGTCCGCCCCCTGCTTGTCGTACATGCTGGCAAGTTCTGCAGGGTCGCCGGCGTCGCGCAGCTGCTTGAACTTTACGCCCTTTACGACGCGTCCACCAGCCACATCAAGACAGGGTATTATCCGCTTGGTCAGGATTTTACCGCCTTCCTACTAAATAAATTTCTTTCACGGCTTTTACAAATTGTATCGCCTGTCTATAGTCTCTTCTTCTCATAGTTGATCTCAAGCCTTCCGTTCCCCTTCCATTTAAAGATTGGCACTTCCCTCCTCATGCGTTCAAACTTATCGGCGAGTGCATGCGCGACTATCGGGAGGGCAATCGTGGCGTCGGCGTAGAGCATCACCTTCTTAGCATGAGGGCCCACCTTACCCCAGGATTGTGCCTCCTCGAATGTGCAGCCTGAAAGCCCACCCCACATTCGAAAGTCCGTGGATATCTGAATCGCGTATTTGTGACTGCGGTCGTGGCGCGTCTGGTAGCTTGCGATAACGGCCGTCTGCTGTATAAAGTTCTTCGGCACCCCTCCGCCTACATACACTACCGCGGTTGAACCAGCCGACTCCGATATCCTCGAACTCTCCTCCACATCCTTTAAGGAGTCCAATACTATCTGCCTGTTGCGCCTTCTGTTTGCGAACATGATTGAGAACCCTAGCGCGCTATCGTTCAAGGCTGGACAAAATATCGGCACCCCGCTCCGATAGGCGCTAACGAGAATAGAGTCCTTATCTAAAGCTATCTTGTCTAGGAACCTCCCTAGAATGTAAAGAATCTCGCGCGAGGAATATCTATAATCGTTGGCAAGTTGGGGGCAAAAGTTTTTTTCTATCCAAAGATCGGTTTT
>CAYUMT010000121.1:0-4341 GCA_964446015.1 Hadarchaeota archaeon (SeqCode) | reverse complement strand
AGGCCGTAATCGCATCGAAACTGCTGGCAATCCTGTCGCTATCCAACTGAATCAAAATCTTCTTCATTTTCATCGCCCCTTGGTAATGCCCTCGTATTGTCTCGAATCAAGAGGGGATTTACCCCCTCCAGATCGCGCCTTTCATTCGCAGGCGCACAGATTGCTTCTGGCCCAAAATGTTGTTGGGTAGGCCTACTCAGACCGCCTCCTGGTCTGTTTCTACATCAAACGAATCCCTTACGGTTATCTCCCCACCTTTGTTGCTACAACGGGAGACAAATACTTTGCCACCCAAGTTCTGCCTGACGAAGAAGTCTTGCATTTTTTGCGCGACGACCTGAGCATTTCTATCATCCACCAAACCATAGATTGTCGGTCCCCAAGAACTTTGTCCCACCCCGTAGGCCCCGGAACTCAGCAGGAATTCCATTAATTTCTTGGCGCACTTCCCCCTGTAGATTCCTCCCTGAGCTTCCTCAAAAAACATGCCATTTCTCAGATCAATTTCAGTGAGAGCTGCCCCGAATTCCTCTATATCCTTTTCGATGAGAGCGGGTAGCATTTTAATTTGTGTAAGTCTACATATTTCTTCAGAAATCTTTTTAGAAGGTTTCAGGCGGCTCATTAAATTGTTTTCTTTCTCTCCAAATATCCCCTTTTCTGTTTCTGGAATAACCACTATAAAGTACCAGTCGGTCGGGAAATCGTATCTAAATAAAATTTTGGGTGGCGTGTCAAGACCATCTAGACAGACCCTCTTTCGGCCGGCATCCATTATAAATCCGCCGCGTTGAAACGAAGCGATACCTATTCCCGATCGTTTTCCTCTCTCCATGATAATGGATAGCTCTCGCGCGTCCGCATCAATGCCGCAAATTTTTGCTAATGTAGTAGCAACCGCCAAGGCGAGCTGGGTTCCAGAGCCAAGTCCCGAATGTTCAGGAATACTTTCCAACAAATGAATCCGCGCCGTTGGTTGGACTTGATAATGTCTTGAAAATTTTTCAACAAAACCGAGAATTTTTTTCCAATCGCCATTTTCTATCATGAGTTTTTCGGCTGTCGTTGTCGTAACAATGGTTTTAGGATTTTCTAAGGCGACCCCGATGCTGCCATACAATCTGCCAAGATCTCCGGTTAGATCCAAAAAACCAAAATGCAATCGACACACGGTTTTTACTGTTATCTGCATTTTACACTCTAATGGACAAAAACAGCGAGGTTTGAAAAAGATACCATTAACTGTTTAACTGAAATTTTTCCTCGAGGTAAACGACTGAATCAAGATTCACACCAGAATGATAGATTTGTATCAATAATTAAAACGTTATTTAATATACTTACGGACGATAACCTTTATTTCCTCTGTGTTTGCCAATGTGGTAATCCCTTTCATGTTCCTTAGTTTAGCCGTATTTTCAACATCTATATCGCGCATCGTCAATTCCAGTTTTTTCCCTCCTGGAAGAGTGGTGATAGTTGTGCCTTTCGTTTGGTCAACAGGAAGAATGTAGATTTTTATATTGGTTTTGTTGGTCTGGGATATAGCATTGGTTATAATGGTATCGGCAATGCCATTTACCACTTTTGCTACAGTGTTGGCGGTCGCCGGGGCAACCAACAAGCAATCGAATTGACCGGTCTGCAATGGCCCGACGATAAAGGGCGTATTGGCATCCTCTTCAACCAATACTTTCCTGGCTAGGGTATTTAGCTTATCTTTAAGCTTATACCAATTCACCACCTTAACCGCGGCCTTAGACAGAACTGCAGTAATCTCCAGCTCCTTTTCTTGGGCAAGCTCATCCATCACTGCGAAGACCTCGGTGATGAGATCCCCAGAGCCGGTTATGCCCCACACAATTTTCGTTGGCATTTTCCCTCCTTAAGGTGTCCGATGGGGTGTTATAACAGGTTAAGATGAGCTTCAGCTTGGCCATGGTAAGGTTAGTCATGGCCTCGCTTGCACTGACAATCTACTTACAATCCTTGCCGGAATGAGAACATTGCCCCCGCTGACCAAATGTTCAGCCAATGATCCATCTTCGGGTCTTTTAAATTCACTACAATTCTTCTAAGCATCATAAGCAGAAAAATAAAGATACGCGATGCCCCTGAGAGGAAAATTATGCGGTAGGAGTCACCCCGACCAACCGGTACGAACAGGTCTAGAACGGCATCGATGGAGGATATTGATAACTTAAGTCCAGCTGGTCCTTTTTTTGACATCCTCTTAGGCGCATTGATGGACCAATGAGGTTACTTTAATCAACCGATCCACCGTTTTGAGAATAGTTCTCAAGCCTTCCGTGTCCTCTTCGGCACCTTGTGCTCCTTTATCCTTGGACCAAACAGTGCCTCCCAGATTAGAACCGAAGGACCCACCACCCACAGGTATGATTTCATTTATGATATAAAAATCTATTATTGTCTGAATAGTCGGTTCCTGGCCGCCACTGCGATCACCTCCAACTGCAAGGGCCGCGCCTATCTTATTTTCAAAGACCTTCGGGTTTTTAGCCACCAAGGCCCGGCAGCGATCAAACACTGCCTTTAATTGTCCACTTATCTGCCCCTGATAAACCGGGCTTCCCACCAGCCAGGCGTTGGCCCATTCCAATTTGGGATAAAGTTCCATCATGTCGTCTTCTTGAACGCACCCTTGTCGTTTTCTAATACAATGGTCACAGTGTATGCAGAAATTGATTTTTTTTCTTTTAATTGTAAAATAATCGGTCGTAACATGGTATTTTTCCTGCGCATAACTTAAAGCTGCATTAATAGCGTAATCAGTTGCGCCGGAGCGAGGGCTACCAGAAATTCCCAAGAGTTTTATGGGGCTCACATTCATGCCATCACCAAACTATAGACCTTCTAACTTTTGGTTCGCTCCACCTAAGTCATTAATCAATTAATATTATAACTTAAATCAAGCAATTTAGTCGATCTCATCGACCTCCCCACATAATAGTCATAAGCCTGTCTATCCTCATCCAGGTTCATTATTAGGCTATGACCTCGACCCAAGGCTTAGGCAGCCTTCTACAACTTCGCCACGTGAGGAACCCCAACTACCCTCCGGGCCCTAAGCTGCTTTGCTAAGGGGGTAAATGAATCTGACGCGCCCAGTCACACTGGATCTGCCGGGTCAGATGGACGTTAAGTGTCAAGCTACCAATATTTGGTTTATTTTCTAGTCCGCTCCTCCCAGAAGGCCCCCGACCATAGTATTAAGTCTTCCAGCGAAAGCCTGACGTGGTTGGGGTTTTTCTTACAGGATCGATCTGCTCCGAGCCCAAAAGAAGAAAAGCGCTTCGCTAGCCATGATCAGCGGGCAATAATTTATCATCAGGTCTTTCAGGCTCCGGATGTTCCCCTCCCTCCCACGACCCGCAACATCCTAAATTTCCCTGAGCCAGAACTTTGTAGTGCCAATATTGATATAAGCAGATATATCCTCATTTAAAGCAGAGATAGATTTTATTACGTGTCAAGCTCAGAAAATGCCCAGCCAACTGGGGCGGCTTTTGATGTCCGCGGACGATTCTCTCTAATCATAATGCACCAGGTGAGAACCATCACCCGAACAGAATCTGTTTGTTTATGGTTATAACACCTACTCGATTAGCTTGATCATGGCGCAAGTGCGCTGTGACAATCCTGGCACAGGAATCTCGGGAGTTTTTTCGTCAGCTTATGCGGAGGGAAAGGATAAGACCCTTCCCACATAACAATATCAGATCTGACCAGATGGTCATTACAAACTCCCATACCACACACGATACAGATGGCGACGGCCTCGTTCTTGACCCCCTTCTTTGCACATTCATAGCATAGCATAACCATTCCTCCCTACTTCGCATCTTGGCGGTGAGATATTCTTTACCTTGCTCCTGCCGGAATTGTTTCCAACTGGGAACAAGAAGCCATCTTTCTTAGATTCACGCAATTACCCGCCAGGGTAAAAGGTCTGAGATAACATCTGATACATTAAGTACCGCTATCATTCGGGGATAGTTGCTTCAATGATTATCAATAAACTGTCGGGTTATTTGTTTGGTTCCGAGACGCCGGAACCGGGCATCGATTTCTTGCTGGCGGCCGCCTATTCATGCGGCGCAGACTTCTCCGTAGAGGCGATAAAGTCGTATACGAATACGGCGACAATCGCTCCCACTATCGGCCCGATACAATAAACCAGAAAGAACTGGTTCCACGGGGACGGGCCTCCGAAGATCAGGTTGCCTACGTATGGTCCGAAGGTCCGGGCCGGATTGAGGGATGACCCGGTCATGGGCCCCAGGGTTATGATATCCGCGGCAACGATCATCCCGATGATCC
>CAYUMT010000120.1:0-4408 GCA_964446015.1 Hadarchaeota archaeon (SeqCode) | reverse complement strand
TTTTGTGCATTAGATGATTTTTTTAAATTCACGTCTGGAGATTGCCGGTTATCTGACTCAGACAAAGCAGTTTTTAGGTATTTTCCAAATTTTAGGGTTTAAAGTCCCCTTTTTTGGCAGGTAAGCCACGCATATCCCTTAAAACGAAAATTTTTTAACCCTATAGGAGGATAATAAATAGCCTTTTGGAGCTGGATTTGGCGAGTTGGGTGAATAAAACCCGCAGGTAGAGATAGTGCCATATATAAGCAAAGTTGAGATGAGAGGATTCAAGTCATTTGGAAATACAAAGGTTAGCATACCTCTTTCCAAGGGGCTGACAGCAATAGTTGGCCCAAACGGTAATGGTAAGAGCAATATCGTGGACGCTCTTTGCTTTGTCTTGGGTTGGATGAGCGCGAAAATTATGAGGGCTGAGAGGTTTTCCGACCTGCTTTTCAACGGTGCCGATGGAAATAGACCGGCCCCATTTGCCGAGGTCTCACTTCATTTCAATAACGAGGACGGGGGGCTCAAGATTAATTCAAAAGAGGTAGTGATATTGCGTCGCGTTAACCGCAGTGGAAAGTGTGACTACAAAATAAACAAACGAAGGACTACTAGGGAGGAGATTGTGGATCTATTGGCGGCTAGTATGACCTCTCCTGGGGGATATAATTTTGTGATGCAGGGAGAAGTCAACCGCTTTTTTAGCATGGACTCCGTTGAACGCAGAAAAATAATAGATGACTTAGCCGGTGTAGCCGAGTACGACGATAAAAAGCAAAAATCCTTGAATGAGCTTCAGAAGGTCGAAGCCAATCTTGCCAACGCCGAGACGGTTCTCAGGGAGATATCAACCCAGATGGAGAGTTTGCATGGGCAAATGGAAACCGCGCTTCATTTCAAGCAACTTAAACGAGAACATGAACAGATTCAGGGTGTTTTGCTGAAGATTCGCAGGGTGAAATACCAGAAAAATCTATCGCAACTTAAGTTGAGGACCTCTAAATTACAAAAGGAGGTTGAAAAACTCAAATCCAGACTCCAGGGGATTTTAAATGATAAAGAGAAGCACGATGATAGAATAGGTGAGATCAACCAACTTTTGGATGAAAAGAGAAGTTCAGACGTGCTGGTGATGGCGGAAAGGGCAAGGACGGAAATCACCACCTTAAGTGATCTCTTGAAAGATTCGGATGGCAGGAGGTCGGATTTAGATAGAAGAATGAATTCGCTTTCCGAACAAATCAAAAAGTTGCGTGTTTCTGCAGGAACAGGTCAAGATGCGGTTTCATCGCCATCGTCCAGATTCGAAAAACTCCATAGGAGATTCGTCGAACTTAATGACTCCTTTTTCAAATGTGAAACTTATGAATCCGCCAAGGGTATTCTCGAACAGATACGCGCGGTCCTCGATGAACTGGACGATACCATAAAAGAGATTTCGAGAAGATTGGATGAAGTTCCCAAGTTGGCCCCAAAGGGTTCTAGCCTAAACATCGATAATTTACGTGATGAAATAATCGGTCTGCAGATGGCAAAAAGTGAATTGGACAGCCAGATTTTTGAGTTAAAGAAGAAAATCCAGGAGTCCAATTCTAAACTAGAAGGCGCAGATTCTCTTGAAAAGGAAATTCGTTCTTCCATAGGGTCCCTCACATCAGAGAAGGACAAACTGCGGCTCAAGGTGGATTTACTTAGCAAAAAGGTGAGGGCTCTGGAGGCAAAATTAAGGATTATGGAGGGCGAACATCAACAATGGCAGATTAAACAAAAATCTGTATCCGATGAGCTCAACGAAATAAACGCAAGTTTGAAAAAAATCGGGTCCGAAATAGGCATTCCTGAAAGTGCCGACCCGGTAAAACTCGAGAACAGGGCGCAGAAAATCGAGATGGAATTGGCGTCTCTCGCGGAGAAGGTAAATTTCCGAGCCATCCACGATTTCAGGGAATCGGAACGCAGATACAACAATGAAAAGGAGAAGCACGATAAACTGGCGGCTGAAAAACAATCGCTGCTAGATTTCATGCGTGAAATAGACGAGAAAAAGAAGGAGATTTTCATGAAAACCTTCAATGAAATAGCTGACCAATTCACCAAGATTTTTAGAGAGCTTTCACCTAGCGGAGACGCAAGGTTGAAATTAGAGAATGAATTGTCGCCGTTTGAGGGTGGGCTTGAGATAGTGGCGAGACCAGAGGGATCGGGAACCCTACGCATATGTTCTCTATCCGGCGGTCAAAAAGCCATAACTGCGCTTGCTTTCATATTTGCACTACAGCGATTCAGGCCAACTACTTTTTATGTTTTAGACGAGATAGATGCTCACTTGGATCCAAAAAACAGGGTCAGGGTTGCGGAAATGTTACGTAAGTTCTCACGAGAGTCACAGATTGTCGTAGTTACTTTGCATGACACGATGATGTCGGCGGCCGACAGGCTGTTCGGTGTTACGAAGCAAAATGGTATTTCCAATTTATACTCCGTTGAGCTTTCAGGTATAGGGGGATAAAAATGACAATGCTAAATGATCAACCGATTCAGACACTGCTTGAGCTTGTGCAGCAACACAAGCTTGACCCTTGGGATGTTGACATCGAAAAACTTGCACACCTCTATATGCAGCGAATTAGGAAGATAGCTGAGGTGGACCTTAGGATATCTGGGAGGGCACTCCTTTCCTCGTCGGTACTTTTGCGGATAAAATCCGATCATGCGCTAAACGGACACTCTAGGCAGGCTGGCGTTGAAGATATCGATGACCTAACGGACCTAAACCTTCCAGATTTGGGCGAGATAACAATCGTCCAGAGCACACCAAGGAAGATAACACTGATTGAGCTAATCGGCGCTCTCAAGGATGCCATTTCCGAGATACCAGACAAAAAACCTCCGATAAGCAGGAAGATGCTGAAAGTTGTTCAGACCTTAGATGAGTATGAAATAAACATAATCAAGTACATGGCTACCCTGCATAATAGAATTTTGGGCCTCATAAAATCCGGTAAGGATATAACCCTTTTCACACTCATCGAGAATAAAACGAGGTTCGCTATAGCCAGGATGCTGTTATTATTGCTTTACCTGTGTGCAGATGGCCGAATAATGCTTTCGCAGCCGGAGATGTTCGGGGAGATATTTGTGTCAGTTTCAGAAAAGGTGGTTAAAGATGGGGATCAAACAGGATCGCGCGGTAATTGAAGCTGCCCTATATGCAGCTGATCGCCCCTTGACATTACCGGAGATAAAGAAGTTGCTTGGTACTCCATCCGAGACTTACGTTAGGAAAATAGTCGATGGAGTAAGGGCCGAATATGGGCAGCGTAGTGGTCCACTTTCTCTAGTTGAAACTGGAAAGGATACATTCTCTTTGCGCCTAAGTGAGGAATATGTCCCGAAATTGGGCGGTGTGATTCCAAAGATAAAGCTAACTCGTGGTGCTCTGAAGACTTTGGCGATGATCGCTTATTGTCAGAATATCTCCCAGGCTAGGCTAGCTGAAAAGCGTGGGAGTCGGGTCTACGATCAGGTAAGACAGCTGGTCGCGTTGGGTTTCGTGGAATCTAAACAATATGGTAGGACCCGAATGCTACGCGCATCTAAGAAGTTCGCTAGCTACTTCGGATTTGAGGACGATATGGACAAGATCCGTGAGGAAATCGAGAGTCGTATGCGCTAGTGTCTTATACTCTTAAAGAAGAACTGCATGGGTGTTCAAATGGCAAGATGGCAGGGCCGTTCTCCAAAAAAGCTCACCGGCGGTCGGTTATGGGCAAGTAGAGGTAAAAGAAGGCGAGAGATGGGCAGTGAGTTCATTGGACCCAAGATAGGTTCGGCAAAACACGTTTCTATTAGAACGTTTGGTGGGGGCAAAAAAACCAGATTAATTCTGGCAGATATTGCAAATGTGATGGACCCCAGAACTGGCGTTGCGAAGAAAGCCAAGATCATCACCGTTAAGGGAAATCCAGCTGATTCGCACTACGTTCGCAGGAATATCCTAACAAAAGGCGCGATAATTGAGACAGAGCTGGGCGTGGCGCAGGTCACAAATAGACCTGGACAGGTCGGTACAGTTGAGGCTATGCTCACCGAAGAGAAGAAGGCATAGTCAGATTCATCATTTTTCGTTTTAAGGAAAATTCACACGTTTTTGCTGGATTTCCAGATTTAGGGCAATCATTTCAGCCAGCCAAGCAAGCGTCCACTCCCCAGTTCGTGAAATTTTTGCTTTATTAGTCTCTTCAGCTCTGGAACGCCCTCACCGGTTTTGGCCGAAATAGGTACGAGTAAATCGTTCCACTGACGCCAGGGTGGAAGTAGTCCGAACTTCTCGCATATGTTATCTAAGATCAAGTCACGCTCTTCAGGATAGATGAGATCTATCTTGTTCACAATCACGATGGGATTTAACCCGAGTTCC
>CAYUMT010000119.1:0-4556 GCA_964446015.1 Hadarchaeota archaeon (SeqCode) | reverse complement strand
GGAACTCCGAAGCATTCGTCGACATGTCGCTCTCGTCGCTCCTGCTGCCCAAAACATGTGCCTCCTCTAGGTTTGGCTTTCACCTCGGCACTGGGTGCACGCAAGTTCTCTCCGCATTTCTTGCAGAATTCTGCGTCAGACTCGTTCTTTGTCCCACATTTAGGGCAATAGACCAACTTTCAACCCCCCTGTACCTATTATTGTTGATTAAGTTATATTACATTTGGTTATTAAGTGCCAATCAAACTACCAAAACTTAATGAGATACCAGCTGCCGTAAAGGGCACGACTAGTGGGGTTACGGGTAGATTTACAATCGGGAGGAGAAGTTTGGGTACCTCGATCCCAAAAACGGGAGAATCTAAGGTTTTCTTGATAAAGACCTCAAACAGGAGCGCTGGGGTAGCAAGTCTTCTCAAAAAATTCCACCTTGAAGATTACATGGGAAAGAAGGTGGCTCTAAAGGCGAACTACAACAGCGTGGACCCATTCCCCGCTTCCACTCATATAGAGACTCTCGAAACCATTGTGGAAGTACTAAAGGAAGCTGGAGCAAGCACCATCACATTGGCTGAAAGAAGTGGGATGGGCGACACCAGAGATGTTCTTGAGAGGGCGGGTGTTCTCGCCCTTGCAAAAAGCCTTGCATTTAAGGTGGTGGTCCTGGATGAGGTGGACAGGGATGGATGGGTAATGATCGCCCCAGATGAAACCCACTGGCGGAAAGGTTTCTACCTCCCTAGGGTGTTTCTCGAAACCGATAAAGTAGTCCAAACCTGTTGCCTCAAGACGCACCGATTTGGGGGTCATTTCACCCTATCCCTCAAGAATTCCGTAGGGCTGGTTGCTAAGATAGTCCCGGGTTTGTCATATGATTTCATGGCGGAACTGCACACATCCCCCTACCAAAGGCTCATGATAGCTGAGGTAAACCGGTTCTATAGGGTAGATGTTGTAATCATGGATGCCATGAAGGCCTTCATCAGCGGGGGACCGGATCGAGGTAAGGAGGTTGTGCCAAATCTACTGCTCGCGAGCGCAGACAGAGTCGCCCTAGATGTGGTAGGGGTAGCTATCCTCAGGTCGTACGGCTCAACGAAGGAAGTTATGAGGGGTAGCATCTTCGAGCTTGAACAAATTAGGAGGGCAACCGAAATTGGGGTCGGTGTAGGGTCTGCATCGGGAATAAAGCTGGCCCCCCTCAACGACGAGAGTATGGAGTACGCAAACAGTATAGAAAAAATGCTAAAAGGCTAAAACCTGCGCTGTTTTATAAAACCAACAAATTTAACCACAAAACCAAGACATAATTGAGGGATTAATTTGAAAGTCGCGCTGATAGGCTGCGGTGCAATAGGCACAGTTATGGCGCGAGCCATCGACGAAGGCAAAGCTGGTAAAGTAAAGCTTGGCTGGGTCTACGATATCAAGCCTGAAAAATCAGAGGGTTTGGTAAGAAAGCTGCGTTCCACGCCCAGGGTTGCAAAGGGGGTATCCGAGATCTACGCCGACAGGACTACGGATCTCATCGTCGAGGCCGCCTCCCAGATTGCGGTGGAACAGTACTCGCTCGACACGCTTCGGTCAGGCAAGGATCTTATGGTCATGAGCGTCGGGGCTTTTTCCGATGACCGGCTCCTTAAGAGCGTATGCGAGGAAGCCGAACGCAACGGCCATAAGATTTACATCCCGTCAGGCGCGGTATTCGGAATAGATGGTGTTAAGTCTGCGGAATTGGCGAATATTCGAGAGGTTGTCCTAACCACACGTAAGCCGCCAGCTGCCTTACTATATAGCGAATACTTGGCCAAACACCGCATAAAGCTCAAAGGTCTGAAGCGCCCCCGTGTAATATTTAATGGACCTGCCCGCAAGGCTGTCAAGGCATTTCCGGCGAGTGTAAATGTGGCCGCCACGTTGAGCTTGGCTGGCATAGGATTTGACAGGACAAGGGTGAGAATCGTCGCTGACCCTAAAATCAAAAGGAACATACATGAAGTTAGGGTCAGGGGCAAGTCAGGCGAGTTGGTCTCTGAGGCTAGGAACGTGCCGTTTCCGGATGTTCCCAGGACCAGCTACCTTGCGGCCCTGTCGGCAATTCGTACCCTGAAGAACCTTAGCGACACTGTACGGGTCGGCACATAGTTAATAACTTAGCGGCAAGCCTACTTTTGAGGGATAAAATGGATGAAGGGCAGCTTACGGATGCCATCCAGAAGCTGAAGGTAGAACGGGAAGCTATAATCTTGGCGCATAACTACCAGCGCGAGGAAATCCAGCTACTCGCGGATTACGTAGGTGACTCGCTTGAGCTGGCCCGCTACTCGACAAAGGTGAAGGGAAAGCTAATCGTATTCGCAGGGGTCGACTTCATGGCGCAGACCGCTGCCATGCTAAACCCCGACAAGACCGTTGTAATCCCTGATCCCCAAGCTAGGTGCCCTATGGCAGCACAACTGCCTCCGGAGCTGATAAGGGATGCAAGGCGTAAGCATCCAGGAGCAGCCGTCGTGCTCTACATCAACACGCTCGCCGAAGCCCGTGCCGAGGCTGACGTGACATGCACCTCCGCCAACGCGTACCAAATCGTGAACGCCATGGACGAAGAGGAGATAATATTTGGACCCGATAGAAATCTGGCTTGGTACGTTGAACAGCGAACGGACAAAAAGGTCATCCCGCTACCAGATCGGGGCTATTGTTACGTGCATAGGATGTTTACACCTGCAGACATTTTACTGAAGAAGGAGAAGTTCCCGGACGCCGAGGTGTTGGCCCATCCAGAATGCGATCCGGATGTCCAGAAACTGGCGAACCATATCTGCAGCACCAGCCAGATGACCGTGCGCGCAAGGGCTTCTCCCGCAAAGAGGTTCATAATAGCTACGGAGATAGGGATGGTGGATGTCCTGAGGCGAAATTTTCCGGAAAAGGAATTCATCCCGGCGCTAGAAACTGCTGTTTGTCAACAGATGAAGAAACACAACCTACAGAAGCTATACGAGGCCCTGCGTGACATAAAGTACGTTGTGGAGGTGCAGCCTGAAATCTCCGCTAGGGCTCGCCTAGCCACAGAGCGGATGCTGGAGATATCTGGGAGGGCCACACATGATTAGCGCTATAATCAAGAAAAAAATTAAGGAGATGCTAGCGGAGGATATTGGCACTGGCGATGTGACATCGAACTCTCTCATAAACCCAAAAATCAGGGCAGCTTCAGAGATAGTCGCGAAAGAGAACGGAGTTCTGGCAGGTGCGCAGGAAGCTGCTGCGGTTTTCAAAGAGGTTGGTGTAAAAGTTAGGCCCATTCTAACCGACGGCGCCGATATCTCAGCTGGCGACGTTATAATGCGCGCGGAGGGTCAGGCGATTAAAATCTTAGCTGCCGAAAGGGTGGCGCTTAACCTACTAATGCGAATGAGTGGAATTGCGACCGCGACTCGGGAACTCATCAAACGAGCCAAAATGAGAAACCCCTATGTCGTGATATCGGCCACGCGAAAGACTGCCCCTCTCCTCACATACTTCGATAAACAAGCAGTGATAGCTGCAGGAGGATCGCCTCATCGCTACAGACTGAGCGACCAGATCTTGATAAAGGACGACCATATCAAAATAGTGGGTTCGATCGCGGAGGCTATTCGCCGAGCGAAAAAATTTGGCCGTCGCGGGAAGATAGAGGTTGAAACGACCACCCCTGAGGAGGCCCTTGAAGCGGCGAGGGCCAGTGCCGATATCGTGATGTTTGATAACATGAAACCCAAGGAGATTGTTCGGGCGATAAAGATGCTTAAGCGTGAGGGCCTGCGGGAGAGGGTTTCCCTGGAGGCATCTGGCGGTATAACCCCGGATAACATAGGAGTTTACGCCGCCACAGGTGTAGACGTAATATCCTCTAGCTACATGACGATGCGGGCCCCTGCTATTGATTTCGGGATGACAGTCAGAGGAAAGGGTTTTAAGCTAACTTACGCCAAAAGAAGCGGATGACGAGGTGATTCGATGGCAGATCTGACGATGAACGCCCAAAAAGCATACGACGCGCTGAAGAAGCTGGGCGCTACCAGTCCCGGTACGCTGAAGACTTCAGACGACGTAATGCGCGTTGCCCACCTTCCAAAGGGGATGGTAAACAACGCTTTGATGGAACTCGTAGCGAGGGGATATGCAAAGCGTGTGGCTAGGGAAAAGGCCGCGGGCTACCACACCATTAAGTGACTACAAGAACTTTTGCTGTTCTTCGCTAGTTGGTTCCAGTGTGTAATATGTTTAACTCCTATGCTCAACCTCTATGAATATTAGAGTTTCAGAGGTTGCTATTACTTTCGGCGACCTCTCTTCTAAAGTAGCTAAAAGCATCCTCGAAATATTCAGGATGGTAGAGATGGATATTTGCAATCCAAATGAGGTGGAAGTTTTCCCGGCCAAACCTGAAATTTACCTTGGAAATTATTTATTAGAGTTAGTCGACGAAAAGGACGACAAGGAGAACTCTATTTACATAAATAATTCTGGGACCGTTATAGCAAATATTTGGAGAGATATTGTTCAACGGC
>CAYUMT010000118.1:0-4678 GCA_964446015.1 Hadarchaeota archaeon (SeqCode) | reverse complement strand
TGGAGTACGATGTCAAAAGCATAGCCAGAAAACACGGCTTCGATGAAAGAGCGACGGAAAAAGCCTGCCGAGTCGCCGACATTCTGGAGGAAATCTGCCGCGACCCATTCCTGCGTGCGAGGCTGCGATTGGTCGGAGGAACTGCGTTGAACTTCATCTATTGCGATATGGCTAGGCTGTCCATTGACTTGGATTTCAACTATCGGCACATAGACACAAAGGACTGGGGAAACGTCAGAAAAGATGTGGATGAAAAAATCAAAAGTTACCTTGTTTCAATGGGTTACGAAGGGCTGAAAATAAATCCGACGTACCCTCTTGGCAGGATCGTGATTTCCTACCGCAACATCTTCGGACTTCCAGACGAGGTAAAAATCGAGGTAGGTTACATGAACAGAATCTCCATCCTCAAAAAAGATGTTGAAGAGGGATTGACCCATCTTGGGAAAGAGAGAAAGATACGTGTACCCGTTCCCCAGAGAGAGGAGATGTTTGCGGAAAAGCTCATCGCGAGCCTCCACCGACGCCTGCCACGAGACGTGTTCGATGTTGCAAGCATTTCAAAACTGAAATTCGACGAAGAGGTGATGCGGAAATGTGCGGTGCTTCAAAGCCTTTCCCATGAGGGCATGCGGCTCAACGAGATCGCCCCTGCGGAGTGTTTCGAACGCGTGCATCTGGACACATCGCTTGCTGGACTTCTGAAAGTGGACGCCGCTAGGTCGCTGAACTTTGATTTAGTAAAAAAGAGCGCAGCCGAATTGGTAACTAAAATTGTGGACGACCTAACGGAAGAAGAGCGGGCGTTGATAGATAATTTTTATGAATTGGGCCAGTTCGAACCGGGCACCGTCGATAAGAAGGGGATTTTCAACGAAGGGATCAAAGGACATCCCGCAATCAGCTGGGTCCTCAGAAAATTGAGACGGACATGAATTAGAAATTGAAAGGATTTTAGCCAACCGCATGTTCCGTTGCCTCACAGATAGCGATCGGGGAGTCAGGGAAATTGCCGATGAGGGAAGATGGGAAGAAGGTATGGGTCCTCCCGCGCATCGTCGTGGAGGTCGCCTACAACGAGATTCAGCGCAGCCCAAAATACCCGAACGGCATGGCGCTGCGGTTAGCCAAGATAACCAAGCTGCACCCAGACAAGTCACCCGTCGAGGCCGACACGCTGAAGCGTGTGAGGGAGATTTTCGAGAAGCAGATCAAGCGCCGCTAAGAATATTTTCACTCGATGACATCCGGCAGGTTGGCGGCGCTAGCGCCTCGACTTCACGGGATCTATCGCCTTTAAGCCGGGCACCCTCTTCAGGGCCTCGTCGTGCGTCATTATCCTGTCCACTCCCCTCCTCCGCATCGACGCGAGCAGCGTGGCGTCTCTCCCCCCTATCCCCAGATGGGAGTACTTGCACAGTTCATCGGCTGCAGCCCTCACGAGCTCCAGGTCGAGTTCGTCAACGGCCAGCGGAAATCCCAAAAAAGCATCTAATTTTTCCCTTCCGACCACGGACCCCAGGTTTTTTACCAGGAAGTGGGCGACCTCCATCGCGACCACCGTGTTTATCAGGACCCCCTCGCGGATTGCCCTCTTCACCTCGGGGGCGACGAACCCGTGCTCCGGAGAGTCGGCGTCGAAGTAGTAGGCCCAAATGTTCGAGTCAATCATGAGCATGTCCGATGCCCCATATCTCCTTAAGCTTTTCCGGCGGGATTTTAGACCCCTTTACGCAGCCCTTCAGCTCCCGCTCGAATTTTTCGGCGCTGACGCTGGGTTTGATTATTATGCGATCGCCATCCCTTTCCACCCTTAGCGACTGCCCCTTTCGGATGCCGTCGCGAACGTCGGCGGGCATAGTTATCCTCCACTTGTCGTCCACGACTATTTCTCCCATAAAACCACCCATCCCACTATTAGTCCCACCAACTAAATAAAACCTCTGTTCGTCTGTCCTCACGAGTCTCCCGCGTAGGCTTTGAGACAAGGTTCTTTATAATGGGGGTAAATCCACCGGGGACGAACACGATAGGGCGAAGGGGGAATACTCGGAGAGCGGGAAAAAAAGCAGGGTTTTGGAATTTCACTTCTTGACCTTCGTGATGGAGATGCCATGCCTTGTGAGCCTCATCTTGACCTTTTCCTCGGGAATGAAGCCCATGACCTTCGCCATGGCGCTCGGTATCGAGACGACAAGCGAGCCGCCGATCCTCTTCAGCTCGCGCTCCTCCTCAAGCTGCACTGCCAAGGCGCCGAGCTTGATCGCCTTCTCTTGGGCCTGCGCGACCTGCTCGGCCGTGTAGAATTCCTCCCCGCATCTGGTACAGACATCCGCCTCCAGGTCGGGCTCGACGACCACATTGCCGACCACGTAAGCCGTCCTTGAGCGCTTTGTCGGCCCACCGCAGACGGGGCATTTCTTTAGGTACTTTCCGGTCATCATATCACTTGTAGTTTCATTTAAGTATAACATTAATTTAACCTCTATTTAACTTTTTACAGGTCCGAAAGCTTCCATCCTGTTTTTGAGCGGAGGTTGTTTATAATAGGTTTAAGTTGCCCTTAGTGAAGCGTTCGAGGGCTATACCTCGATTATCATCCGGCGCCTGGACAGCAGCTTGATTATGGCCTTCTGCCTGGGCTCGATGTCCATCTCGCGCACCACGTCCTTCGGGAGGTAGATGCCCAACCGCTTCCCGCCGAGGGTGGTCACCGTGCATTCGTAACCCCCGGGCGCGCGTTCATCGAGCACGCGATCGATGATCCCGCTGGATTTTAGGTCGTACGTCTGTTCGCCGCAATTCCTGCATCGCGTCCCGGATAGGTTCGTTACGGCCACGCGCTCGCCCGCAAGATAGCATTCGTAAATCAGTCCGTCGCTGTAGTCCATTGTAGGCTGATCGCAGGTTGGACAAGTCGCCCCCCGCATCCCCTTGAGCGGGCTTTCCTCGAGCCTGTCAAGCCTCGCGAGCAACCTTCGCGTTTCCTCCATTTCCTCCTCAGTTATGACGTGGATTTCCTCATCCCTCGGTCTCTCCATCTTCACCCCTCCTCGAACGCGGTCACCACGACCAATTTTTCTCCATTTACCCTTTGGATCTCGAACACCACTCTGGCCAGCCTTCTTTCCTCCGTCAGCCTCGACCAAACGACGTACCGGCCCTCCACGACCTTGTCCGGCTTCAACGGTGAACCGTGGCGCAACGCCATCAGTATTTCGTGCCTTCGCACGTCGTGACGGGCCCTTATGTGCGACCATATTATCTCTACCCTTCCTTCGTCCACGAGTTCAACGACACGCTCCTTTAGCTCCCGCATGTCGTCGAACTTCAACCTCATTTATTCGCCATCCTTTTTATTTGTTTGTATTTTTATCGTTTTTAAGACGTACACAATACGTCTAATCAGGATGGGTAGAATGTCGCTCGAGATATGTATGAACGATCTCGACGCTTCGCTACTCAACGGTTCCCACCAAGGTCTTGGACTGAGGCTGTTTATAATAGGGGAAAAACAAACGGGTCGGTCGCTAAACAATTAGTCTTGACGGCCGGGCTGGAATTATTAAGGGTCCGCCGCCCCTGTTGACCCAAAATTTAAAGCATCGATGCAACAAGCTAAATTGGTCCCATGACGGAAAAGGAAGAAAAGGCCGAGAAAGAACAGCGGCCCTCGGTCGAGCCCCAGAAACACTTCGCAACAATGGTGATCGGGGTGGCGTTGGTCGCCATAGGGGCCATACTGATCAACCAGGGCATGAACGCGGTCCAGTCGGATCAGGCACTGCTGGTCGGGATCGGGCTCATAGCTGCCGGATCGCTTCTGGTTTTCGCCGGGGCAAGCAGAGTTTGGCCAGACAACATATTGGCCAACCTAGGAATGCTGGCCGTCGGCATAGTCCTGATAGTGGCCAGCGGGACGCAGATAGCCACGAACTGGGGGTTGGCCGTATATGGAATAGCACTGACCGTCGTGGGCATAGCGCTAATCGTGGTCGGGGTTCAGATAGCGAAGCAGAGCTGGGAGAGGTACACCAGCCGCGAGGCGTCACCTGCGAAAGAAATTAAACAGGCCGAAACTGAGAAAAAATCAACTCAAAAAACTGCCGGAAAATAGCTCCCGCATCAACGATCTGTTACAATATCGTCATTCCGGGCATGTCCCAAATGTGGTGCAGAGTTTGAGTCCGTGATCTTTTCTTTTATCAAGCGGCTAACGGGATTTTATGGCCCTATATATCAGGATGGTCGAACCCACAAACAATGCCGCTCCCAACACGCCAAATACCACTTGGTCTATGGGGAGCAGAATTCTAGATACCGCCTGCCAAATAAGTCCCAATCCAATAATCGCGAAGATGGGCATGTACGTCAGCGATGCCTTGGCACTGAACCTCTTCTCAAGGTAGTGGCCCATTAACGGCAGGTAGGATGTCGTCAGGACGGCCCCCACGCCCACCATTGCCAGATCCAAAAAGATAGATCCACTGGAAAGCTTAGAGCCCTCCAGCAGAACGAAAATTCCCACCGCTAGCAATATGACCGCAACCAGAGGTCTTTTCACTGCTCCACCTTCACCCTAGCATTAGATTTACAGCCTCTTTAATGTTAGAGACCTCTTGGATCTTTATAAAAAGGTTGTTTCAATGATAGCCTAATCACGGGCCGGACGGGATTC
>CAYUMT010000117.1:0-4775 GCA_964446015.1 Hadarchaeota archaeon (SeqCode) | reverse complement strand
GTGGCAATGTGTATCGATCAGTCCGGGTATCACCGCTTTCTTCGTTGCATCGATGGCAACATCGGCTTTGTGCTTTTTTTCCAGCTGGTCGCTCTTCCCAACATCGGCGATTTTCCCATCCTTTACATAAACCGCTCCATTTTCTATGACTCTTGTTTCATCACAAATTACAAAACGGGCCTTTTTTATTAAAATAGATCCATCCATCTAATCCCTCCATGTGCATTTCTCGATGGATATTTAAAAGTTTCCCGTAATTTTTTGGATAATTTATTATAAGCTCAAGCGCTGCTTCAGCTGTGTCCCTGTCCACAGCAGCCACCGCCGCAACCTCATCTCCGATGTGGCAAACCTTTTTATCCAGCACATATTTGTCTCTCGACTTTATTGTGGCATGCGGGGCGGGATTAGTTATATTACTCGCGGAACATCCTTGTAAGTTATTATCGCTTCTACTCCAGAAGCCTCTCAGCCTTGGAGGTATCGATTATCTTTATCCAAACGTGAGCAAGTGGACTCTGAGTAAGGGGTAAAAGAAGTCAACGAAACTGCGGAGATAAAGATAACTTGGCTATTCACTTGGTCGGATCCCCAGAAATCGAAGGAGGCGACATTAGCCCTCATGGAATGAGAAGCCGATTTCATTTACTCTGATATCGTTCCCGGCTCAGAAGCTGCGACAGAAGAAACTGGCAAGGCTTACGTCATCCCAGTTACTAGAAGCGAGCCACAATTAGCACCTAAAACTCAGATAGCGGCTGTGACATGGAAACTTACGTCAACGATAGATTCTATCGTAAACTCAGTAATAGAAGGAAAATTTGTGTCCAAAGAATATTTGTATGGATTAGCGGACGGTGGGACCGATCTCGTGATAAGTCTACCAGACAAGGTACCCACAGATATTTTAAATTTAATCAATGTACTAAAGCAAGAAATCATCGAGGGAAAACTTGTAATTACCCCTAATACTCAAGACCCGGAAAAGGTCTGGAATCTATAGTTCAAACCAGATAAAACTAACTTTTAATCTGGCTCAAATTGAAAAGACTTGTTTTCTTTAGCGTTAGAGTCTCTTCGTGGACTCCAAGACGAACTTGTCGCCGATTGGTTCGGCTTCCTCCATTATTTTGGCCTCGTCTAGAACTTTGATTTCCCTACCTTCCATCAATATTTTTCCATCGACCATCACCGTATCGACATGGCCAGCATGGACCCACGAAACAACCATTGGAAGAATGTTTTCCCTCCTCAGTGGGAAGAACCTTGGGTCGTCAAGATCAAGGATAACCACATCCGCCTTTTTGCCTATATCCAAGCTGCCAATGTATTTGTCCAAAAGCAGGGCCTTGGCCCCCTCTAGCGTTGCCATGCTGAAAACTTTACTTGCCGGCATCAAACTCGGGTCGAGCTTATCGACCTTGTGTATAGCTGCCGCGAATTTCATTGCTTCCCACATGTCCAAGGGAACATTTTGTGGACCATCTGTACCCAAGCCAACCGTTATACCTTTTTCCATCATCTCTGGTATTCTGGCAATTCCAAGGGCATATTTTGCGTTGCTATACGGATTGTGGTTAACTTTTGTGTTTGTAAGTTTGAGAATCTTTATTTCCTTATCGTTTATCCAAATGCAATGAAAACAAATGGTCTTTGGGCCTAGCACCCCTAAATTATGCAAAAACTCTGTCGATCTCATTCCATATTTCTTCTTCATGAATTCTTGCTCGTCAAATCCGTCCGCCAAGTGTATCCCAATGCCAACGTTTTGTTTTTTCGCAATCTCCACGCATTTCTCGAAGTAATCCGGCTCACATGAATAGGGGGCATGGGGATGGACCCTGACGTTAATTCTTCCATCTTCAAAACCATGCCACTTGCGTATAGTTCTCTCCGTCATCCTCAGATATTCTCTAGGATTTTTCGCATCTGGAAGCTTGCGGTTGTCTAAGACCTGTGGGCATAAAATAACCCTGAGGCCAGAATCCCTGGCGGCCGTGGCCATTGATTCCGGGAAAATTTGGCAATCCAGATGAGTCGTGGTACCATTTTTGATCATTTCGAGCTTTCCGACCAATTCCATGATTCTGAGGGATTCCGCACTATGATATTCATAACCAAACCAAATTTTCTTTGCAAGGATTTCAAATATGCCTTCTCCTGGCAAGTCATCTATCAGACCTCGAACGTAAGTCTGTCCCACATGTGCGTGAGTATCAATTAGACCAGGTATTACCGCCTTTTTTGTTGCATCGATAACAATATCGCCTTTATGTTTTCTTTCTATCTGTTCGCTCTTGCCAACATCGGCGATTTTTCCATCCTTTACATAAACTGCTCCATTTTCTATTATTTTCGTCTCGTCACAGATGACGAAACGTGCCTTTTTAATTAAAATCGATTCACCCATTTCATCCCCATCTGTCTTTCGCCAAATGGTATTTAAAAGTTACCTGAAATTTAGGCGATTTAAATTAAGATTTTTGTTCAGGAAGCCAAGCAAAACTATTTATGAAAAAACACATCCATGAAATTGATGATAGAAAAAATTGACCATATGGGAATAATAGTCGATAATTTGGATGAGGCCTTAAAACTATATAGAGACCTTTTGGGTTTGAAAGTTGAAAAAATCGAGTACGATGAAAAAACCAAATTAAAAATGGCATTCTTGCGTGTCGGGGAAACATCGCTTGAATTGATAGAAGCTGAGGACCCTTCGATTACCAAAAAAGTTTTGTCGCTTGACCTTTCAAAGGAAGGCTTTCACCATATCGCCCTCAAAGTCAAGGACATCGACGGCATGTTGAACAAGCTGAAAAAGAGCGGTGTTAAGCTAATTCATGAAGAACCCTATGGGGGCGCGAGAGGAGCAAGAGTTTCCTTCATTAATCCTAAATCCACGATGAAAACCATGCTGGAATTGGTTGAAAGAAAGGAATAACCTTGGGCAAGTTAACTGATGGAGTGAATGTTTAAAATAAATTAATTATGGGAAATACCAGTGAATCTATTACTTTCGTGTAGCATCATGTAAGTATTCACCGGCGTGCAATATGTAAAATAGATAGTTCAGTATAACCTAGGCAGCCCCAAATCCTCTAGCTCCTTCCATACTCGATCGTAGATGTCCTTCCATTCTTTCTTGGGTTTAACAGTTTTCAAATCAAAGCACTCTAAGAACGATTTACCTTTTGGCGGATTTCTTAGCAGACCTTCATATTTTGGTATAAGCTTCTTTACAATTTCATTTCCATCCGTACGTTTTACGCCGCATGCAGATTTGCACGCTTCACTTGTGAACCTGCCCTCCAAACCAGTGACGTAGTCTCGATGCCTTCCGCCTCCTGAGCGAACACCCACTGCAAGGGCGCAGCCTGAAACAGCGCAGTTGATCGCATTGACAGCTCCCTCGTACAGAATCATGTCTGTACAGGGTCCAGCCACTGGATTGATATTTCCGTCAAACAATAGATGTGTGTTTCTACTTACAGCCTGCCATGTAACGCTACATGACCATACAGCTTCTCGTCCGCAATTGCCAAGATACCTGAGATCAAAACAAGCTGCATCAATGGCCTTCGCTTGGTGTACTGGGACTTGTAGTGCGGCCGCCGCAACGGCTGTTATCGCCGCTCCTTCAGGGGGCCCGGGATAACCTCCAATCATGGACCAGTACCCGGAACGGCTGAAGGATCCACAGTTGAGATAGTGAGCTACCTTATGCAGTAATTTATAGTCAGTCTTCAGTTCGGCGGATGGAAGAACAACGTTGAAATCGGTTTGAGGATCAGCGCCTCCTGGTATGCCGTATCCGCCAAAACTTCCGTATTCCGACGGGCTCGTCTGACCGCCCAATATTGGAATGCCGGGCCTCTGTGCTCTCCTCGCAGCCTCCCTCTGTAAAATAGCCTCAAGCTTCCCCGCGACCGTCTCGTAAGGCGTCCCAGATTTCAAAGGTCTACCGTAAACTGTCTCCAAACTAGGCGGCTGAACCGTGTCTATAACCCTGTATTGCATCGCGCTCTGAGTTATGGGGATGTAAAGATCCTCGCTGACGGGGTGCCCGAAAGGGCCAATCATCGTGAATATGACCTTCTTTTCATCAGGTTTTCTATTTCTCATAACAACGCGGTCTACATCCCGTCCCCTATAGACCTCACAGGGATTATTTCTCAGGCAGTCCCTAAGCTCCTCCTCCGTAAACTTGATTATCCTCTTGGTCGTCATGCAGAGCATGCCCGTGTCGACCGCCAAATCGAAACCGGCATTCCAGAAGCTGTCCGCTAGACCATCGTCAGCGTTTATGGGATTATCCGGAGAACACGTGCTCCCCAACCCGTACTCCTTAAGCTTCTCCTTGACCTTTACAGAAATTACCTTCATATCCCAATCCTTAATCTCGCAAACCGGTCCAGTATTTGCTCGATCCAAAACCTCTATGAACGGGATCAACAGAACACCTAGTGACTACTTTATAGCAGGTAATTGTTATATTTTGGGTCAACGGACTTTCCCCATTTTATTAACTCCTGCCCCTTCACTTGCGTTCCCGAACGATGGTTTAGTTGACGACCAACCTTGCTAATTCAACTGCCTCTTGCACGAATGATCTTTAGGTGTGTGAAAACAAAGATCTTTACACACCAAGTGTTTATTAGACTCTTCGGAAATTGCGTAAGACTTATAGCCGAGTTTAGAAAAATTATCTACGTCGGATATTTATGGTTAAAGACATGTTTTTGGACGTTCTGGACAAAACTTTAACGGGGCCC
>CAYUMT010000116.1:0-4909 GCA_964446015.1 Hadarchaeota archaeon (SeqCode) | reverse complement strand
AGATGGGTAAAAGGGGTAGACAATACGTGAAGGATAACTTTCTGATCACGCGCCATATCGAGGACTGGATAGACATCTGGACGGAAATGCTTTCTTGATTGCTTTATTCAAATTCTGTCTAAGCGACCTAAAAATTAATTATCGATATTATTTTTCCTCACCAGTCGTCTTGGTGGGTTCGCCCGATGGTTTTGTTATTCTGGATAACATACTTTCAAATTCCTTACCCATCACCAAGTATCTTCTCGGATAGGGTATTTCGATCCTGTTCGCGTCGAACTCCTTTTTAATCTGGAATAACAGCTCCCGGGCCATCATGAAAGCGGTCGGCTGATCTTTTGCCCTGGAAAGTAATCTCAGATTTATTCCGGAATCAGCAAATTCCATAACTACAGCGTTTGGCAAATCCCCTATCGGCAAGCAATTTGGATGTCTCTTGGCGACATCCACCATTATCTTCATCGCCTTTTCCAAGTCGGATTCATAGCTAACTTGCACGAACACCGGCACCAGCATGGTTGAATCAACAGCTGAATAGTTCGTCACGACCTCTGTTTGAAACATTGAGTTCGGGACCACAACTCGCCTGTTGTCCCAAGTACGAATTTGTGTATGCATAAGTTTTATGTCCTCGATGAAACCGAAGTCACCCTTAAAAACAACAGCGTCTCCAATCCTGAAGGGCTGAGAGAAAGCTATCAACATCCCTGACATCAAATTTGACAAGGTGGACTGCGCCGCAAGTCCGATGACTATCGAAACGAATCCGGCGGCCACGAAGAGGGAGGCCGTGATCCCCCTCGCCTCCGGAAAAACTGCAAATGTTACAGAGGTAACGCCAATGAGTATGATAATGGATCCTATCAACTTCCTGACGAAGGAATAAATGGTGATTAATTTTGGATCCTTGGCCACCAATTTCTTTATTCTCCTAAAAATTATAATACTTAGTAACTTGTAGATCACAAATATTATACCTAATCCTACGACAAATGAGAGAACTTGCCACAGCACTGGCCATTGATTGAAGAACTCGATAATCGTCATGTTCTCCATTTAAATTGTAAACACTTGGTTTTAAGTTTTCAGCTTCCACGAAAAGGCTCCACTAAACGAAGCAGGACCATTTCTGAGTTTTTATTGGTTCCTTTTAATAGACATTGGGATATCTCGGGGTTGTAAAGAAAGCTATGTATTTATTGTCCATTTGTCCGACATCAAAAAAGAATGCGGGATGTGATCGGATACGTCACGGTACGGACGATTTATATGAAGAAATAGAGACCCTGACGGCTATTTTCTCCTGGATTCCTCTATGACCTCCTTAAAAATTTCTGAAGTTCTTTTGATGCCTTCATCCAAATAAATCATCTTGACCATCTCACTTCCCCTTTCCCCCATCGCAGCAGCGCCCTCCGGGCCCCTTAACACCAACTCCAGTTTATTGGCAAGGTCTTTGAAATTACCACTCTCGAAGGTATAGCCATTTGATCCCTCTATGACCATCTCGGAAACACCAGCACCTTTGCTGACGACAACTGGCTTCTTGTAGATCCAAGCTTCTCCGGCTACAAGTCCGAAGCCCTCCTTTGTTGACGGCAGGACTAGGACTTCCGACCTCTTGTAAGCGGCCCTGAGAGGCTCGTCCTGTAGATATCCGGTGAATATCACGTTTTTATCCAACTTGAGGTCAGCTACCAACTTCTGTAATTCAACGCGCCAAACTCTGGATTTCGGGTGGGATAGTCCACCCGTCGTACTCCCGCTAAAGCTCCCATCCCCAACCAACACCAATTTTACATCCGGGAACTCTCCCGTAAGTTGGGAGATCGCTTTTATCGCAGAGTCTTGCCCCTTTATCTTGTCCATCCTCCCAACGACAAGAACTATCCTGTCATCAGCCTTTATTCCAAATGTCGAGCAAAATTTTTCCATGTCAGAACTTTTCGGTTCGCTCCATCTCTCTTCATTAATTTCAGGGGGAACTTGGTAAGCTCTCCCGTGATATCCTGACTTGATCAGGCCCTCGAGGTCCCTCTTGCAGCTGACCACTACAGCGTCGAAAGTTTCCATGCACCTAACGATGAAATTTCTCATGTGTCGCTCAGTGTTGGTAAGGTCGAGGGGTATGTGCCACCTGAAAACAGCGGGTGCCGCCAGACCAATCATGTTTCCTATCTGGAGCTGTTGGAAGTCGTGGATGTAGAAAACATTGATCGGCAAAAGTTCAAACATTTTGGAGGCGCTGAGCCAGTTATATTTTGTGTAGACGGCAAACTCCTCGGGCCCAATTTTATGTCTTTCCAAGTCGTGGACCTCTTCCCATATCCTCTCCTTCATACGAGCATACGCTGGCGTTTCTTGAGGGGCGAGCGATATGTGATGGATGTGGACTTTGTCCGCCACCAATCGCCTAGGCCCTATGGGAGACAAGGATACCCAGTGAGCTTTTTCAACCAAATTTTTTTGAATCATTTTTTTCATCATAGGGTAAACGATCTTTGGGACGCCTCCGGGGGTCCACTCATAGTCCTCGCCTTCAATGAGCATTTCCAAGGGCAGTGGGTCAGGCAGGTCCCCATACTTTTCTAGCAGCTCGGAGTAATGGAGCCTGAATCGAACTAGGGGAGTCTGTGAATTTATGCAGAGGTTAAGCCCACTCATGAATCAGTATTGGCTTTCATTCGATAAAAAACAGCCCGTCCCAAGTACGCCACGTTATTTAATTCCCAACGGAGGAATTCCCAGCTGAGCCACGTTTTTTGCCCCAGTTGGCCTTGCTCGTGCAACTCGGGTCTATGCACATCCTATAAGGCCTCGTCCCTGCGCGGTTTACCTGAATCATCGGGGAACCACACTTTTCACATTTCCTATCGAGCGAGAGGATCATCCCGGCCTGCGGCAATGGGAAGGAGTTAGTGCACTTGGGATAGTTCGAGCAGCCCGCGAAGCGTTTATGCGTCGCGCGCGAGACCCTTACAATCAGATCTCCGCCGCATTTTTCACACTTGCCCAGGATCCTCTGCCTGAGGCGGGTAATCCTGTAGGACTCCGCCAGCTGTTTGCCTATCTCTAGCTGGTGCTGTTTGAACTTGCTGAGGATTTTGTCGAGCTCGGCGCGCGCCTCAGCGATAACCTCCTCCTTGTCGCGCTTTTTCCCCTGGATTGCCTCCATCTCGCTCTCAAATCTCGCTGTCAGTTCCTCGCTAACTATCTCTGGACAGTGAGCCAAGAGCGAATCCACCACCTGCACCCCCAGATCGGTCACTTTGATCTGACTGCCGAAGACGTACCCGCGCTCGTAGAGATTTTGTAGGACGGACGCGCGCGTGCTCTTAGTCCCAAGGTTTCGCGCCTCCATCTCCTTGACTATTGAGGAGGGATTATATCGGGCCGGTGGCTGGGTCTCCCTTTGTTCGAACCTCAATTCCTTAACGGCCAGCTCTTGCCCCTCGCTGAGCTTTGGTAGGGCAACCTCCTCCGTCGCGCCGTATGGGCCATAATACCTCAGCCATCCTTGCTCAATCACGCTGCGCCCGTGGGAGTGGAACAGCTGACCATTTACATCGAACTCGATCTTAATGCTCTCCATTAAGGCAGGGACCCCGAAGACGGAGAAGAAACGTCTGACGATTAAGTCATATAGCTTCCTCTGGGGACCCGTTAGCTTCTCGGGCTTTTCTCCCGTCGGGTATATTGCCGGGTGTGCGGGGTCTGTTTTCTTGCCCTCGTTTGGCTTTAGTTCCCGCCCCGTTAGCAGCTCGTCCGTGAAATTTCTATACTGGCTTGACATCTCGCCCAGTTGTTCGATGATTTTGATGTAGTTGATCGTCGGCGGCAACTTCTGGCTGCCGGTCCTTGGGTAGCTTATAAGCGCCGCCTGATACAACGCTTGGGCCAGCTGCTGCGTCCTCATCGGGGTGTAGCCGAAGCAGCGATAGGCCTCGGATTGCAGGAGCCCGAGGTCGAAAGGGGTTGGTGGAGTTCGTCTGTATTGGCGGGTTTGAACGGCTGAGACTTTCGCGGGCTTGTCCTTGCAGGCGGCTAACGCCCGGTCGGCATCGGCCCTGTCAAAAAAGCGTGGGGTAGCGTGTTCAGCCCCGAATTCTTCCCCATCCAATACCAAAACAATACCAAGGACCCAGAACGGCTCTGGCTTGAACGAAAGGACATCTTTCTCCCTCTCCACTAGTATCTTTAGGGTTGGAGTTTGTACCCTGCCTGCCGAAAGCTTTGCAAAGCGCTGCTCCGCCGCCTGCACCGCGGCGCTCATCGCCTTGCTGATGTTCATCCCCCAGTACCAGTCAAGAACGTGGCGCGCGATGCCAGCGTTGACGAGCTCGAAATCCAAGCTCGGCATGGTGTTTTCATAGGCTTTGAGAAGATCCTCTGCCGTGAGCGTTGAGAATTTCATTCGCTTTGCACGGCTTACGGAATCCTCGCCGCAGAGATACCTCAGGATGTTGTAGCCGATCAAACTTCCCTCGACGTCAAAATCGGTTGCCACGATAAAATCATCCGCGCCGATTGATAGTTCCCTGATCACCTCATGAAAAACTTCGGTTCTTTTGGCCCTAGGGTCAACTTTGTAGCTCGGCATCCAGTCAATTTCGTAAATTGGGTAATCGCGCATTGGTTTGAGGTTCTTGAGGGTGAACAGATGTCCTAGAGCGGACACGACGGCCATCTTCGTGCCATCTCGCTCGAACTCGTAGTATGGGACACCTTTGACCTCGCCTTTCTCTGACCTCTTCTCCGCGAGGGCCCCGGCTATTTTCAATGCAGCGGTGGGCTTCTCGCAAACTATGAGCGTCTTGGTCATACAACTCACAGCTTATTTCCAGCTTTTTCCTAATAGGGGTTGATGTCTTGGAAGCTGGAGATGAGGAAATCCTGCAGATGTCCTAAA
>CAYUMT010000115.1:0-4928 GCA_964446015.1 Hadarchaeota archaeon (SeqCode) | reverse complement strand
CATCTTCTGCGCGTTAGCCGCCACGCTTGACCCGGGCGATGAGGTTTTGATTCCATGCCCATGTTGGACCTATGAGGCGATGGTAAAGATAGTCGGCGGTAAGCCCGTCTTTGTAGAAACTTCTGCCGAAAACGGGTTCAAACCTCAGACGGAAAAGCTCCGAGAGGCGCTCACCTCGAAGACGAGGATGCTCCTCTTGAACTATCCGAGCAATCCAACTGGCGCGGTCATGAATTCGGATGACGTTCATCCACTAGTTGATTTTGCTATCGAGAACGATCTGTGGGTGCTTTCGGATGAGATATACGATTCTCTCGTTTACGAGGGTGAACACGCGAGCCCGGCTGTCTTCCCAGGGATGGCTGATAGGACAATTTACATAAACGGGTTCTCGAAGGCATACGCCATGACAGGGTGGCGGCTGGGTTACGCGATGGCGCCAGCTGACCTCATTGTGGAGATGAGCAAAATTCAAGAGGCCTCGACATCTTGTGTGGCGGGCTTTGTTCAGGCCGCCGGGTTAGCTGCGCTCCGGGGTCCTCAGGACTCCGTCTCCAAGATGCGAGAGGAATTCCGAAGGCGCAGAGACGAAATAGTAAATGATCTAAATGCGATAGGTGGAATCGAGTGTCTTAAGCCCGAGGGCGCATTCTACGTATTTCCAGGTATCAAAAAGTTGGGATTAAAATCGCTGGAATTGTGTGAAGCGTTACTTCGTGAAAAGGGAGTTGCCGCCGTTCCGGGGATAGGTTTCGGACCTTATGGGGAGTGGCACCTGAGACTGAGTTACGCAACTTCTATGGATAACATCAAGCTGGCCTGCAATTTGATTCGGGAGTTTGTTGAGCAGATTCAGTCCCGTAAATAGCCGTTAAAACTTTCCTTATGGTGTTGGCCTTTTCCTTCCCTATTCCCTTGACTTCCTGAAGCTCCTTCTCGGAAGCGCACATTATCCTTTCAACGGTTTCAAAGTGCTCGAGCAGCCTCTTAGCGAGCACAGCCGAAACCCCCGGAAGTCCCTCGACAATGAAGCGCTGGTTTTCTGGAAGGGTGAGGCCCTTCGCCTCGCCGCGGATTGCAACCTCCCTCACTTCAGAGATTTGCTCTCGCTTGGCAATTGCCATCAAGGTCAGAGCTGTCTCCTTTTCATCCCTGGTAGGTAGTATGGGTATCCCCAGATCGACCGTCAGTGCGGCCAGTGCGCCGCGAATAGCGTTTGGGTGGATGGCCCTACGAAAGAAAAGGCTCTTTCCCTCGAGGATGAGCACGGGTCTTTCAAACGTTTCACGCAACAATTTTGCCTGCGAGAGCAGGCGCTTGTCAACGATTGACTGCAGAAAATCTCCGGCGGACTTTCTCTCCACCCCGACCCGGTCGCTTAGGATAAAGTCCCCCACGCTGAGCTGACATGCCTCGACCTCGACGCCGAGTTTCACCAGCTCGTCAACTACGCCGGAGGGTGTCTCCCGATGATCGGCGATTATCTTCAGCCTTTTCTCGTCAGTTTTGGCGAGTTTCTTTTGCGCCTCCATCAGCACCATCTTTAGGATAGACGTAAAGTCGATAAAAGAGATTGGATGGAGCCCTGAGCCTTGGGATCACCAGAGCAGGAGTATCGTATAGATCATGACCCATAGGATGAGCCACATGATGAAGTATGACCAGAAGAAGAACCTGACCTCCTTTTCCTTTTCTTCCGGTTTCTCCTTTATCACAAGCGTGGCGAGTAAAAGCCAGAAGTTTTTCATGGATATCTTTTTTCCCTCAATCTGGGTTTTCTCCGATGATTTCCTGAGGTAATCTGAGGTCAGTTTATAGGACGCGTAGAGTAAAATGATTGCGATGAGCAGGGCAAGCAGGGGATTTGGCATAAAAGCCGAGATGAGACCGGCTATCGCTCCGACTAGGGAGAATATTATTGTCAGCTTTGCCAATATATCCACATCAGACACCCGGTGATACCATGAAGTTGTCAATGTCGAGTTTTGACATTATGGTCTGCGTTCGCGAGCTTAAAAACGCTATTGGTCTAAGGATGGAAAATGTATATGAGGTGGACGGCGCTGTCATCCTGCGCTTGCGCTCAAAGGAGGAGGGGCGCAGGGATATTGTAATCGAGCCTAGGCGGAGGGTCCACTTAACTGAAAGGTCCTACAAGGCCCCGAAACAGCCGAGTTCATTTGCCATGCTCCTTCGAAAGCATCTGGGGAATGCCGAAGTTTCTGGGGTGGAGCAACCTAGGTTCGAGCGCATCATCGAGTTAAAGTTCTCAGGGATAGAAAATCGGACGATAATAGCCGAAATTTTCGGTCATGGTAACATTATCCTGTGCGATCAGAGTCGAGGAATCATTCAGCCCCACCGGGTCGTGGTCTGGAGGCACCGTGCCCTGAAGGCTGGAGAACCCTATATGTATCCTCCAAAGGCGGGAGTTGACCCAAGGGAACTTCAAACTGAGGATTTGCGCCATGCGTTACAAGGTGCACCCGATTTGGTACGTGGATTGGCTGTTAACATAGGTCTGGGTGGGCCGCTCGCGGAGGAGATATGTGCTAGGGCATCGTTGCAGAAGGGACGCAAGCCAAGCGAGATATCAGCTGGCGATCTTGATTCAATCCTCAAGGCGATAAAGGATCTGTTCCTCCAGGAGTTGGCGCCCTGTATAGTTTATGAGGACGGCAAACCAGTGGATGTTCTTCCATTCGATTTCAAGGTCCACTTGGGCAAGAAGGTGAAAAGGTTTAACACGTTCAACGAGGCCCTTGACGAATATTTCAGCACCATCGCGGTCACGTCTGAGGCCGGGAAAAAAACGAGGAATTTAGAGGAGCAGTTGGAAAAGCTCCACAAAAGGCAGTCGGAACAAAGGGAGCAGTTCGCGAGACTTTACACAAAAGCCTCCGAGATGAAGAGGGATGCCGATCTGGTAGCAATTCACCACGCTATGGTTGACGATATTCGAGGGAGGCTAGTTAGACTCAAACAGTCCAAAGGACCTCAAGGTGCAACTGAATTCGTTAATAAAGCCATTGAGCTCGGCGAAAGCTGGGCCCTGCCTATAAAGAAAGCCGACCTAGATGCGTTCAATGTCGAGCTTGAGCTCACCGGACAGGGTGTCGAGCTTGATTTGAGACTTTCGGCTTTCGAGAATGCAACCCGATATTACAAGGAGTACAAGAGCCTGTCTGAAAAGTCCCATGGGGCGAAGGAAGCCATTGAGGAAACTGAAAACGAGCTTGAGCGTTTAAAATCAGGTGTAAGAGAGGAGGAGATTTCTCCACCTCCGAAGCGGAGAAGGCCGAAGTGGTTCGAGCGCTATAGGTGGTTTGTGTCCTCTGATGGCATGCTCGTAATCGGCGGAAGGGACGCGAACACGAACTCGCAGGTGGTCGAGAAGCATATGGAACCAAATGACCGTTATCTCCACGCTGAAATTCTGGGGGCTCCTCACGTGGTCATAAAGACGGGCGGCAGGGAAGTTCCCGAGCCCACCCTGAATGAGGCAGCTGGGTTCGCCGCCATGCATTCTCGGGCATGGAGGGAGGGGCTGGGGAGTTTAGATGTTTACTGGGCCATGCCTGGGCAGGTTTCAAAGAAGGCGCCCTCCGGTACGTACCTTCCGAAGGGTAGCTACATGGTTCAGGGAAAGCGGAACCTGCTGAAGGTGCCGATCAGGGCCGCGGTCGGTGTCATGACGTTGGACAATGACCAGATAATCGTCTGCGGTCCGCCTGAGGCGGTTAGGAAACATTCCAAGGTAATGGTAGAGGTTTACCCTGGCGACACGAAGAAATCAGAATTGGCGCGCAAAATACAGGTGATCTTCAGGGCTTACGGCATCGAGTTTTCAGTTGATGAGATAGAGAGGATAATACCCCCTGGCAAGGGCGAATTAAAGTTGGCACGAGAAACTCCGAGGCTGAGTTCCGAGAAGCGTGATGGAGCCGTTGGCGAGGATTGAATTAATAAAAATTTTTTCCCCCATATATCATTAGTCGTTATTTTTGAAGAAGTGGAGCCCCGGGCGGGATTTTCGCAGTTTGAATCGAACCCGCGGCCTATGCCTTTTTGTGCGCGATACCAAGGCATCGCTCTACCAGACTGAGCCACCGGGGCTTATACTGAATCTAATCTGGTTTGTTTAAACTTTTTCCAACTTGAAAGTTTACTTGAAATCTCGCAATGCTACCCTTACGTCTCAGTCTGTGGGACGAACTCCTTTCATACCATATTTTCAGTAGTTCATTAGATCTTTTTTCTTGAGATTCCAAACCCCAATGAAATCTCATCTGAGCTTCTCAAGGTTAGCACTTTATTACCTCCCGCCCTAGAAATGCTGGGATGAAAATGAAAGTTGGGATAGTAGGCTGCGGGAACCTAGGCTCATCAATTGTCAAGGGCTTCTTGAGAGCGTCTTTGCTAAAGCCGAAGGAGATCTTGGTCAGCGATGTAAACGAGCAGAGCCTCAAGGGGCTGGAGAAGCTGGGTGTGCAAGTTACTACCGACAACAAAAAACTTGTGAAGGCAAGCGATGTGGTCCTCATAGCCGTGAAGCCCGCCATCGTGGAATCGGTCCTTGACGAGGTCAAGGATTTTTCTGAAGGTAAGTTGTTCATCTCCGTGGCGGCTGGTGTTTCCATGGGGTTCATAGAGGCCAGAACCAAAGCGAGGGTCATAAGGGCAATGCCCAACTTATGTGGCGCGGTCGCAGAGATGGCATCATGTTTCTCAATGGGTTCAAGGGCGACCAAAAAGGATCAGGAGCTCGTTGAGCATCTACTGGGTGGTCTGGGCGTAACATTCAAGGTTGAAGAAAGACTTTTGGATGCGGTCACTGGATTGAGCGGAAGCGGGCCCGCATACTTCTACCTATTTATCAGGGCCATGCGCGATGCCGGCGTGGAGCTCGGCCTATCGGAAGAGGTCGC
>CAYUMT010000114.1:0-5054 GCA_964446015.1 Hadarchaeota archaeon (SeqCode) | reverse complement strand
CCTTCTTTGCGGCATCTTCATCTCCATCAATGACAGCCTTTTTAATTTTTTCAAATATTTCAGAGCTCATGGTTCTACCTCCTTTTTGTAAAGTTCAAATAGAAATATAGCTTTATCCTTTTATAGGTTTTAATTTCGCTAGAAAATCATCGGCAATCCCAAATCTACCAGCTCTCTCCAAATGCCTTCATAAATGCCTGACCACTCCTTTGTCAGCTGAAGTGTTTTTATGTCGGTGCATTCAGTAAAGCTTTTCCCCATCGGAGGGTGTTCAAGAATTTCTTCATATTTAGGTATTAACACCCCAACGATTTCGTTGGCATCACTTCGTTTCATACCAGCGCTTGCCTTTAGCACCTCGGCTGCAAACTTCTGTTCTAATGGCGAAGTGTGATTAAGGTATCTACCACCTGCAGATCTATTCCCAGATTGCCAAGCACATCCCGACACTGCATCGTCAATTGAGCCTACTGCCATTTCATATAGGATTTCTTTCGTGCATGGACCCGACACCTGACTGGTGATTCCCGACACCAACAAATCCGCGTTCCTACTCTGCGCCTGATGGCTAACGCTACTTGCCCATATTCCTTCTCGACCGCAGTTGCCAGTATATCTGAGATCCAGAACAACTCCACTTGGAAGTGTGCAAAGATGGACTAAAATTTGTAATATATATGAAGTCACGGCCATCATCGCGGCTCCTTCTGGCGGTCCTGTATATCCACCAATCATAGACCAGTGGCATCCAAAAACTATACCCCCACAGTTAAGGACGATCTGCGCCACCTTATGCAACAGGCCATATGAGGTCTTTAAATCAGTGATTGGTAGCACGAGGCCAACGTCTTTTATAGGTTCGTAGCCGCCAGGTGTACCGTATCCGCCCAAGTGTCCGTACTCCGACGGGCTGTTTGAGACTATACCTACAAAGGGACTGCCGGGGCGACCAGCTCTACTAAGGGCCTCCCTAGCCATAACTGCCTCATGGTGTCCTGCTATAATTTCATACGGCGTGCCCGTTTTGAGTTCTCGGCCGTAAATTGTGACCAGGGAAAGAGGTTGTACAAAATCGATCACTTGATACTGCGCTAGACCTTGCACGAGTGGGATGTAGATGTCCTCGGAAACTGGCCCGAAGCCCGATCTAAATAGCGGTAATTGTCTGTCCTCAGGTTTCCTAGTTTTTATGGTGCGCATATCCTTTCCAAAACCAAGTGTTAACTCGCTGGGAGACTCTCTGATAGCTTCCTTTATCTCATCTTCTGTGAACTTGATTACCCGCCTTGTATTCAGGCAATACATTCCTGTGTTGACCGCTAAATCTAGACCAGCTTGCCAGAAATTGTCGGCTAATCCATCATCTGCGTTTATAGGGTTCTTGGGATCACAAGTCCTTTCGAGTCCATACTCCTTTAATTTCTCTTTGGTCTTAATGGAAATTATCTTCATGTCCCATTCCTTGAGATCGCAGACAGGACCGGTATGTGCTCTATCTAAAATTTCCATGAAAGGTATCAATCAAGGCACCTTTTTTTATTCTTTGTAGGGGGTTTAATGCTTTTCCGTACCCAATTAAAATTTTTTATTATCCAAATCTCTTTCATAGTGAATATGGTTACTTAGAAAATGTGATTCCCGGCAAATGAACTATTTGTTGTCCGTTGTTAGGCCGTGGGATTTTGAAAGGTGGGTTTAAGCTTATTATGTGTCAAGGTATTAATCATTTGAGGTAAAAATGCGATTCTTAATACTTAAAAAAAGGGAGAAACCCCCCAGTAGAGTAATTAAGATATCATGGCTAGTTTTCATGTTATTTCTGATGTTTTTAATTTGTGCAGCTTTTATCGTATTATCGGGTGCTGATCCCATAGTTGCCCTTCGAGAACTTTTCTTTGCACCTTTCAGAAACGTGCATTCTATTACTGAAATTCTTGTAACAACAGTTCCTCTGTTGTTTATAGCGTTGGGTTTGAGCATATGTTATAGAGCTAGATTCTGGAACATCGGCGGGGAGGGGCAGTTTTATGCGGGAGCGTTGACGTGCACCGCAACGATGCTAGCTTTAAAGGGAATTCAAATACCCTCCATATTATTCATTATTTTACTGGTAGTGGCTGGTTTCATGGGTGGTGCTGTCTGGGCAATGATAGCCGGAATATTAAAAATTAAATTTAATATTAATGTGATAATTGCAACGCTAATGTTAAATTTTGTCATGATTTATTTTTTGGCTTACTTGTTATACGGACCATGGATGGACCCCATAAGCGTGATGCCCCAGTCCGAGCTCTTCCCCAATTTCGCTAGGCTCCCGACATTGGTGCCTGGAACTCGATTGCATACAGGTTTCCTATTTTTCATTTTGGTTATCCCCTTAGTTTACGTAATTTTAAATAAAACCGTTTTGGGATACCAAATTAAAGCGATGGGTGGAAGCCCGAAAGCAGCCCGCTACGGTGGGATGAATTTAAGTAAGGTCCTCATATTGGTCGCGATTTTGGGCGGGGGCCTTGCGGGTCTCGCAGGTATGGCCGAAGTATCTGGTGTTTTCTACCGCCTGCGAGATGATATATCTCCGGGATATGGCTACACTGCCATCTTAGTCGCTCTGATGGGGAAGAACAGTCCGAGATGGGTAGTTTTAGTGGCGTTTCTTTTCAGCGTTTTACTGGTCGGAGGTTTCGAGATGCAAACCGCTACGGGAATACCTTACGCACTTTCACAGGTTACCCATGGTTTAGTTTTCATCGGCGTAATTTGTGCTGGGGCTCTATCTCGTTACAAAATCAAATTGGGGATTAAATAATGTCACAAGAAATTTTTATCACGGGCCTCATTGCTGCAGCCGTTCGTATTGCCACTCCCATCTTATTAGCCGCCCAAGGTGAAAACATTGCCGAACGCAGTGGTATTCTTAATCTCGGGGTCGAGGGGATGATGATAATGGGGGCTTTTACCTCCTTTTTTACCATTTATTTTACCGGCAATTATTGGCTGGGACTATTGGTGGGATTAACCACCGGGGCGCTGATGGCGTTAATCCACTCCTTAATGTCAATATCACTTAAAGTTGATCAGGTCGTAAGCGGACTGGTGATTACAATTTTGGGATTGGCTTTGTCCACTTACTTGTATTTAAGTCTATTCGGGCGTACAATCGTGGTTATAGATGCTTGGAAACCAACCCCCATACCCATCTTGAGTCAAATCCCCATCATAGGATCAGCTTTGTTCAACCATAACATTCTTACGTATTTTGCAATCATTTTCACCGTGATCTCTTCGGTGTTTATTTTCCGCACCACAAAGGGTTTGACAGTTAGAGCGGTGGGGGAAAATCCTTTGGCTTCAGATACTGTGGGCATAAAAGTTGAGCGCACAAGATATCTCTGTACCATATTTGGTGGACTTATGGCTGGCATGGCAGGGTCGTGTTTGTCCTCCGTGAATTTCAATTCATTTTTCAGTGGTATGACGGCGGGGCGTGGTTGGATTGCAATCGCAGTGGTGATATTTGGTCGATGGAGGCCCTCTTGGGTTCTTGTCGGGGCAATGCTTTTCGGCTTCTTGGATTCATTTCAACTGAGGCTCCAGGCTTCAGGTTTTCCAATACCTAAACAAATCATCTTAATGACCCCTTATCTTCTTACACTAGTCGCACTAGTCTTGGTGTCTAGAAGGGCACGTGCGCCGGCAGCATTAGCCATCCCATATGTGAAGGGCGAGAAGTGATAAAAACTCATCATTCATAAAAATTACCCCTTCGTGAGTCTCAATGTTTTTACACATAGATTTGATACATTAGTGGAGCGAGGTAAACGAGTTTAGAGCATTCTACTACTTTGGCGTGATAGGGGCGGATTCCTTCAGTTCTATCTTGAATCAGGTCCCGCCAATCTTTAAATAGGTTAAACTTATAACAAAAACAGTATGGTGGACAAGAACCTCCTTCTAACCGCTCTAGGCGAAAAAAAGGCTGACCTAGCCATTCGTGGCGGTAAACTCGTAAACGTAATTACAGAAGAAATATACAATGCAGATATTGCCATAAGCGGTTCAAAGATAGCATCTGTAGGTAATGTTAGTCACTGTGTCGGAAGGGGCACGAAGATAATAGATGCCAAAGGTAAATATTTGGTTCCTGGTTTGATCGAACCCCATATCCATCCGGACATGAGCAAGATGACGATAACGAGATTCGCTGAAGCCGTTCTTCCTAAGGGTACAACTGCCATTTTCGCTGGTCTCGAAAACATAATGAGCATCGCTGGAGTCAAAGGTGTAAGATTTGCGTTAGACGAGGCAAAAAAAACGCCGCTGAAAGTTTTTTATAGCCCACTTTGCGATGGAACTGTTCCTTCCACCACCCTAGCGCAGAAATTTGCAGTCATGACTACTAAAGAAATCAAAGAAATCTTGAAATGGCCTGAAACGGTTGGAGTTATGGATATAACAATAGACAGAGTACTCCGTCTTGAGGAGGACATAATTAAGAAGATGGACCATTTCATGTCCCATAGAATGTTAGTCCACGGACACGACCCTTACGAATCCGGTCCGCGATTGCAAGCTTTTTTGACCGCCGGCATAAGAAGTTCCCATGTTCCCTATTCGAGTGAGGAGGCTCTCGAAAAGCTTAGAAACGGTATGTGGGTCATGTTCTGCGGGATGTTCGGCTTGCCCCTGCTTCAAGAAGCTCTAAAATCAGCGACAGAGACTAGGGTGAGCACGAGACGCGCCTGCTTTTGCGGCGATGATCTAGAAACTCTGGATATATTTGGGTCCGGCCACATAGACCTTCATATTAAAACCGCGATTGGAGCGGGGCTGGACCCTGTCAGAGCTGTCCAGATGGCAACACTTAACGCGGCCGAGGTCCACAGAATGGACCATCTTTTGGGCAGTCTCACGCCGGGCAAGTTTGCAGACGTGCTGATTGTCGACGACCTCAGGAAATTCAATGTCGAGAAGGTTTTAGCTGGCGGAGAACTCGTTGCAGCGGGAGGCAGGATGCTTAACAGATTAAAGAGCCCCGAGTATCCGGAAGTATT
>CAYUMT010000113.1:0-5104 GCA_964446015.1 Hadarchaeota archaeon (SeqCode) | reverse complement strand
TTTCTAAGTATCTTCAACCCCAGATAACTAAGTGGTTTTTTGTGCTTGAGCATGTCATCCTTTATCCTAACAGTCTCGACGTGGTTGATATTGAAAAATACAAGATCCGCTATTTTTCTCAACGCCCGCTCAAGAATGTTTGTCTTGGTATTAATGTTCTCCACCAAAACGTTGCCTCCGCCGAATTCAGCCTCGAAATTTTTGTTGTCGTAAACTGGTGCCCCATAAAGCACTGCGAGCACCAGCCTCAAGTTCTTGTTTGATTTTAGGATTTTGAAGACATCCGTCCTCAGCATGTCTCGTACTATTCTTCCCTGCGTTACTGTAATGATAATTGTTTTCATGTTACCCTTCGATTATGGTTATGCACACTTATAATTAATTATACATACGGGTTCGATAAGCTCAAAAATGCAGTCACGTAAGAATGGTAGGGTATAACCGTGGTCAATGTCGGCGTGGTTGGATGCGGCTACTGGGGCCCGAACTATGTGAGAATATTTAGCGAACTCAAAGGCATCACCGTCTCATGTTGTTGCGATTTGGACGATAAAAATCTGGACAAGGTCAGGCGCATCCACCCATCTGTGAGAACCACCAAGGATTACGTGGAGATAGTCAAGGATCCGGATATAGATGCAGTCGTGGTAACCACCCCATTGAACACCCACTATAAGATTGCGAAGGCATGTTTAGACAACGGGAAGCACGTTTTAATTGAGAAGCCGTTTACCGCGAGTTCCAAGGAAGCGGAGGAGTTGATGAAAATCTCGGAGAAAAAAAAGTCTGTGCTCATGGCTGGGCACGTCTACAATTATCACCCCGGCGTGAGAAAGCTAAAGGAAATATCAGAAAAGGGGGAGCTGGGCGAGCCCTATTACATCAGCGCCGAGAGGGTGGGGCTCGGGCCTATAAGAAAATACGCGAGCGCACTGTGGGACTTGGCAACTCATGATATCTGCATCGCCATTTACCTGATGGGGAAACCCCCGAAAAGCGTTGTAGCAGAGGGGGGGTCCTACATACAGGAGGGCGTGGAAGATCTTGTCTTCCTTACCCTAAAGTTCCCCGGCGGCGTCGTCTGCAACATCCACGCAACCTGGATAGCGCCGGAGAAAATAAGGAAAACGACCTTCGTCGGCTCCAAGGGAATGGCTGTCTTCGACGATGTGTCAAAATCAGAGATGATAAAGATTTACGAGAGGGAGATAGACAAGGGCCTTTTGGACAGCACCCCTAAATACACTGACCATCAGTCAATCGTCCGCATGGGGGACATTCGCATCCCCAATGTGGAACAGTCCGAACCGCTGAAGAACTTGTGCGAGCACTTCCTGGATTGCATTCTTAACCGAAAGAAACCCCTAACGGATGCGCGCAACGGGCTGGAAGTGGTCAAAGTTCTGGAGGCCGCGGAAACATCCCTGAAGAAAGGAGGTGGATAAAATTCCCATAAAGGACGTAAAAATGGGGAAAGGGGTCGAAATACCCTACCCAGAGCTTGTAAACCTATACGGCTGTGAGATTGGGGACAACAGCTTCGTCGGTCCTTTCGTGGAGATCCAAGTAGGGGTGAAAATAGGGCAGGGGTGCAGGATCCAGTCTCACTCCTTTATCTGCACGGGGGTGACTATCGGGAAGGATGTCTTCATCGGGCACGGGGTGATGTTCGTCAACGACAAATACCCCGTCCAACGAGACCCGAGCAAGTGGGAGAGGACCATTGTTGAGGATAAAGTTGCAATCGGCAGCAACGCCACTATACTACCATGTAAAATTGGGAAAAATGCATTGGTTGGGGCTGGAGCCGTGGTTACCAAAGATGTCCCACCCAACAAGGTCGTAACCGGAAATCCCGCAAGGGTAACAGGTGAAAGGAAATGAACGTACCCTTCGTGAACCTCACTAGCCAATACCAGAGCATCAAAGGAGAGGTTGACGACGGGATAGGGAAGGTTTTAGAAAACGGCCAGTTCATACTGGGCAAAAATGTGGCAGCGTTCGAAGACGAGTTTGCAAAATACTGCGGTGCGAAATACGGTGTCGGTGTTGCCTCGGGAACCGACGCCCTAGTGATAAGCCTCAAGGCTCTGGGCATAGGCCCGGGCGATCAGGTAATTACGGTCGCAAACACTTTTGTATCAACTGTGGACGCTATAGCCCATAATGGAGCGACACCAATTTTCGTGGATACTGATGAGACATACACCATTGATGTCAACAAAATAAAACCCCTGATTAGCCCCAAGGTCAAGGCAATAATCCCCGTTCACCTCTTTGGCCATCCAGTGGATATGGACCCCCTACTTGAATTGGCCGAAAAGCATGGCCTGTCCGTAGTTGAGGATGCCGCCCAAGCCCACGGCGCGGAGTACAGGGGAAGAAGAACAGGTTCTTTTGGAGATTGTGGCTGTTTCAGTTTTTATCCTTCAAAAAACCTTGGCGCGTATGGAGACGGCGGGATGGTTGTCACCGACGATGAGGAGATTAAAGAGAAAATAAGGTTGCTCAGGCAGTACGGCGAAATGGAGAAAAACAGACATGTCCTAATTGGTCACAACAGCAGGCTCGATGAACTACAGGCCAGCATATTGCGCGTCAAGCTGAGATACTTGGACAAGTGGAATTCACAGAGAAGGAAGAATGCTGCGAGATATATTGAAACGTTACAAGGCCTTCATGAAGTGACTCTCCCCACTGAGAGGGAATACTCAAAACACGTATTTCACCTGTTCGTGGTCCGCTCGAAAGAAAGGGACAAAATGCAAAAGTGGCTTGCCTCCAAAGGCGTTGGGGTCGGGATTCACTACCCGACACCTGTTCATTTACAAAAGTCGTACGAATACCTCAAGATTAAGGCGGGATCCCTGCCGCTCACCGAGGGATACGCTAAGGAGATGCTGTCTTTGCCGATGTTTCCGGAGTTGACGGACCCAGAGATAGCATACGTCTGCGAATGCCTCAAGGAGTTTTTCAAGAGGTAAGGTTGAAGTCGCGTCGAATTTAAAACAGCCGAAAAATTCTTGTCCCGTTTACCCAGCTTTCTTAATGGATTCAAAGTATCTGATCAAATTCTCCTTTAGAACCTTGTTATCGATTTCCCACTTTCTTTTCCCGCAATTTTCCTTTATTTTTTTATAGAGGTTTTTGTCCTCCAACAACCTCAACATCCCTTTGGCGATTTCCTCGGACGTGTCATTCACCACGATCCCCGCACCAAGTTTTTTCACCCATTCTGCGTGCTCGCCTGTGTCGGTGCACACTTGGGGCACCTCCGCGGCCACGTGTTCAAAAACCTTGACAGAAGACAAGACCCGCGTCATGAAACTATCCCGAGCCGGCATGACGGCGATTCTGGCCCCCTTGAGGTATGAGATCGCCTTCTCATGCGGACTGTAACCCACAAGGACCGTATCCTCGGACTTGGACAACAGATCACGTAATTCCGGGTAGTATTGCAGTTCCTCTTCAGACCCGCCCATCAGGACCAGTTGTACATCGTGTTTTTTCTTGACATCTTCGAAAGCCTTCACCAAAAGGTCAACGCCCCTCCACCTCAAAAATCCGCCCATGTAAAAAATGGTCTCCTTCTCGAATTTCATCGGTTTTATCCCCGAGATCTCAGCAACGTCGGCACCGTTGAGCACGCGGTATACGTCTTTCTTGAATCTTCCGTACTTGTTCGCGGAGTAAGCCGAAACGCAGAAGACCGTATCACTCAGCTTTATCGAGGCAGTTTCGGATAGCTCGTATAAAGGATACATAAGCTTTCGTAGGACCCTTTTATAGAGCGGCGATTGCCAAAATTCTTTGACCGCCGTCTCGCTATACAGGTCCACGACTATCGAAATGGTCTTGATTCTTAATATTTTCATGAGTAAGAGGGCCGGCAGGTGAAAATAAGGCGGACATATGAAGACAACTACCCTATATTGCCTGACGATGCTTGGCAGGTTTAGGATAAATTTTAGAGCATGAAGGATTCGATGACCGGTGGCAGACTTGTAAGTTTCGGGCATAAGAAAAAGATTAGTTATGCCGAGCGTGGCAAAAAACGCCGAAACCCTTGTAGTGTAGTCAACCCCCAACACCTTATCCGGCACTTGGTATCACCATCATTTTATTTTCACACAGTTGGCAATTAACCATTGCTAATGAACTTTTCCGTCTCAGTCATTTATATTCCTTCAAGGGCTTTGCTCCTAAAGTCGATCCTGCTCCTAAAGTCGTCTTCTTGCCCATAAAGTCGGCTTATTTTGGAAGGTTTGGGTTTGGTGGCTGCGGATTAAATCCAAAATCTAAGTAACCAAGTTACCACTAAACATTAAAACGAATTTTTACTGGGAGTAAGTATAGATAATAAAAAATTTACAAATTACCTTAAATTTTAGTCTCAATCATTGTTCTTAAATGAGCTAAGGTCGCAGTTGAACTCTTTTGGCACGATCAGGCCCAATATCGTTGCGCCGACACCACCCAGAAGAAGACCGAGACCAAACCACCAGAGCACACTATCTCCAGATAACACGGCCAAAATACCAACCGCGCAGGAAACCGGACCCAATAACAGCATTCTTATTTTTAATAATGTTCTGGTTTCGTCCGATTCCCCCTTCTTCATTGAAGAAAAAATTATCAATCCACAAGTACCCGCAGCGACGGCACCAAGACCAAACATCTTTGGAATCCAAGTAGAAGTTTCCGCCACTATGGGAAGGAGGCCGCCGACAAAAGTGGTAGCACAAACCCCTATCAAACGTAGATATGTATTTGACGAGAGCCTTAATATTAATAGAAAAACCCCGCAGGCAACAAGTCCAGCAAGAGCATAAGGATATTCAGCAAACGGCGAATTCTGCCAAATTGCGCCAATGATAAGACCTAATATTCCCATAGCGATAAGGAACGCGCCAATGCCCACCAAATCTCTATCGCTAATCATCTTCTTCAATTCTAATTATCGGAAATAGATTTAAAAGCTAGTTCCTGTTTTTCTCTGCTCCCAAAGTAACGAAACTGCTCCTAAAATAGGAGGTGATGAGGTAGCTTAGGGGCAAAGCCTCCTTCAAGCGAGTTCTTATATTGCCGAAGGGATTACTTGCAC
>CAYUMT010000112.1:0-5233 GCA_964446015.1 Hadarchaeota archaeon (SeqCode) | reverse complement strand
AATTAGGAAAAGTATTAAAAGCCCAAGAATTTACTAAAAGCGGTGAAAATCTTGGCTACTAAGGAAGAGATTTTGGATGTGCTGAAAAAGGCAATAATAGATGGAGATGAAAAAGCAGCGGAAAAGGCCTCCATGGATGCTATAAACAGCGGCGTGGACCCATTGGATGCTGTTAAGAAAGGTGCCGCCAAGGGTATGGAAGTCGTCGGGGACAAATTTCACAAGCTAGAGATGTTTCTGCCCGAGGTCATGGTAGCGGCAGACGCGATGAAGGCCAGCATGACCGTTTTGCTCTCGAAGATTCCGCCTGAAAAGATGAGCCAAGCCTCCCCCGGCAAAGTTGTCATAGGGACAGTCTTCGGAGATATACATGATATAGGCAAGGACCTAGTTGCGGTGATGCTTCAGGTCTACGGCTTCCAAGTGTACGATCTAGGCAGGGATGTACCGCCCAAGCGATTCATAGAGAAATCGGAGGAGGTTGGGGCGGAGTTCATAGCTATGTCCTCCCTGATTACAAACTCACTGTCCTATCAGGAAATGGTCGTAAAGACCCTCAATGAAATGAAAATCAGGGAAAAGCACTATGTTGTTGTCGGCGGCGGAGCCGTGAATGAGGAATGGGCACAAAAGATAGGGGCAGACGGGTACGGGAGATACGCCGATGACGGCACAAAGGTCTGTATGAAGCTCAAGGAGGTGGACAAGCGTCCGCCACTGCCAAAGCTCGTCGTGATAAGCACATAAAGGAGAAAAGGTGATTGAAAATGTCTATGGATTTTATTTTGGAAGTGCTTGATAGGGCCCACAACGGCCCGATATGCAGCTCCCATGAGTGGGAGTCGAAGATCATCCTGAAGAAGGTGCGTGAGAAGCTCAAGGAACATGGGCTCGAGAAGACGTGCGCTCCTGAGAACCCCATCAATGCGGACGACGGTTTGGCCGATGAATTCTATCGCGCCGGCTTCGAGCTGGCCGTTGAAATGGGATTGTTGTGCGATGAAACGGAACGAATTATAAAGGTAACGGAGGAAGAACTCAAAGACGCTATTGATAGGACCCCTAAGGAGGTCACATTGGGAGAAGGGCCAGACCGAATAACCATGAAAGGAAGGAAACCAGAGGAAATGACAAAACCCCTTTGGCTTTCCCCCGTTGGTATAGTAGTTTCGGAAGAACATTGGATACCATTGATGTTGAGGATAGTGCAGAACCGAGTTGTGGACATTACCCAAGGTCCGTCATTAGATACTGTCCTAGGCAAGACCATTATTTCCGGTACACCCTACGAAACCCTGGCCGGTAGAGTCCAAGCCCAGATGCTGAGGGAGGTTCTATGGAGGGCCGGTAGGCCCGGTATGCCTAGTCAGGGTGTCATAACCAGTCCAACCGTCTTCGGACAGCTAGGCGGATACGGTGTCCCGGGAGGATTCGATCCGAAAAAAGACATGGCCTTAATACTTCAGGCCGCTGGTTTCAAAACCTCTTTTGTGCAGCTTCATAAAGTCGTGCATACCATCAACTGCGGAGGAATGGTGGCTGGGGGCACCGAGGAGCTAATCGGCGGTTACGCTGGCTCTCCGGAGGGAGTGGCGGTGGCTGCAATCGCTGAAACGCTTCTGGGAGTGGCCATACATCAGTGCACCGCCAGCGGCGGAATAAACATAGGTGATATCAGGTACCTGGGTAGCAGTGGACGGGACGGCCAATGGACGCTGGGAATCGGAACTCAAGCGATGAGCAGGAATACTAATCTCATAGTAGATTGTATGACGGAGCAGGTTGCAGGACCTTGCACAGAGATGCTTTTGTACGAGTCCATAGTGGGAATGTCAAACCTTTCGGCCTCAGGCTCGTGCTGTGCGAAGGGACCTCGCTCGGCCCACGGCGCACACACAAATCACCTGACTCCACTGGAGTCAAAGTTCTGCGGAGAGATATACAAAGCATCGGCCGGAATGAAACGCAGCGATATAAATGAAATAGCAAAGAAGCTGATTCCGAAATATGAGGAAAAACTCAGGAATCCACCTATCGGGAAGAGCTTTCTCGACTGCTACGATCTAAAGGTAAACAAGCCAAGCAATGAATGGCAGGAAATATACGAAAAAGTTTGGAAGGAACTCGAAGATTTAGGAGTAGAAAGACCCTAGTTTAACCAATTCTTTCCAGCCAAAGCCTTACGGGACTTTGGGACAAAATTCGCTGATTATTTTTTCAGAATAACCACGTAGGCCTTTCGGCCTCTGTACCCTCTGGGGGCGTCAACTTTTGCGCTGTTGCCAAACGGCGTTACCCTTTTTTCATACACTAACTCGACATCATCCTTCAGGACTATTTTTCTGCCGATCTCGATTCTAAAATGTCGCTGGCCTAAGCATGTCACCACAAAACTTTATATTGTTAAAATATTTTTTAAAATGGAGCGACATGACTGAGCTTTTGGTCAAGGATGCGAAATACGTCGTCACGGTTGATTCAAATCGCAGGGTTATCCGCGACGGAGCGATTGTAGTGGACGGCATGGAGATAATCGATGTAGGTAAATCCTCCGACCTCAAACGAAAGTATCCCCGGGCCGAAACAATAGACGCAAGAGACAAGCTAGTCATGCCCGGCCTGTACGATTGCCACGCGCATTCCTATCAGAACATGCTCCGTGGCATGGCATTCACGATTCCGCTGGGAGCCGACGGCGGCTTCTTTCTAAAGGATACCTTACGTATGCAGGGCACCCAGACACCTGAGGACGCTAAGGCATCTATGGCGCTGAACTGCCTAGAGTACATCAAATCCGGCGTAGTTGGCTTTTGTGACTGGGGAATAAACCTGAGGTACAAAATCGGCGGCCTTGCTGGGGTCGTTGAAAGTTCGGGACTAAGGGGCGTGTTGAGCCAGTGCATCACGGAGGAACCCAATTTTGGTTCGTGCAAGGACGTAATAGATAAGGGCTTGATGGAGGGCAAGGACGAGTGCATAAGGGAAACGAAAAGGGCTATTAAAATGTGGGACGGTAAAGCTGATGGACGAATAAAGATTTGGTTTGGTCCAAGAAGCGTTGGATCACTCTCCGTGGAAACCTACAAAGAAATTGCGCAACTGGCGAAGAGATATAACGTCGGAATTACATTTCATCTGGCTGAAGCGGCCGAATTAGATGCTGGCTACATACGGAATACTCATAAAATGTCGCCAATGGAGTTCATGAAATCAGTTGGGTGGGTGGGCCCTAACATCTCATTCAATCACTCCGTATGGTTGACGGGAATAGACCTGAAGATACTGATGGAAACTGAGTCAAACGTCGTTCACTGCCCGGGGTGGGGCTTTGACACCAAAGTTCAGGATATGCTGCAGATGGGCATTAACGTGGCCTTGGGGTGTGACGGTGGACATCAAACTAACGACATTTTTGAAGCCATGCAGATGGAAAGTGTCCTACAAAACAGGTTGCCAAAGCGCGATTTGACGTTTTTGACTACCGACAAGCTCGTTGAGATGGCGACGATTAACAGCGCAAAGACCCTCATGTGGGACAAAGAAACTGGATCGATAGAAAAAGGCAAGAGGGCCGACATGATTATTATAAATCTTAATGATCCACCGTTAATACCCATGTTAAATCCAGTTCATGACATACCCGCTCGTGTAAGAGGGAGCAATGTGGACACGGTTATTGTTAACGGTAAAGTTCTGATGGAAAACAGGGCAGTAAAGACGATGGACGAGGCAAAGGTAGTTGAAGAGGCAAAAAGAAGGGCCGAGGAAGTCAAACAAAGATCGGGGCACGAAGTAAAGTGGCCCTGGCCCCTGATTTAAACTCGCTCAATCGTTGCTCCAACTTCGCACATTAGTTCAAATTCCGGCGGTCCACCGACATTTAGCATCGAATCTTGGAGCAAAATAGGAAAAATTTCCTTTATTGCTCGGCTCAATGCCCCGATCTGAACCGCCTCCGAATCCACAACGAAGCGGTGGGTATCGGAGTGCCTGATAGGTACGTGGGTGCATTCTGCGAACGCGTACCCCAAACAATTTTGGCGAGGTATTATACGGACTTCAGCTGGGAGCAACTGGATAAGATATACGATGATACTGCACTATTCCGCGAAATGAATAATTTAGTATAACCTAGACAGGCCCAGATCCTCCAGTTCTTTCCACACACGGTCGTAGATGTCCTGCCACTCCTTTGTGGGATTAAGGGTCTTTAGATCAGTACACTCCGTGAAGCTCTTACCCTTTGATGGGCGCTTAAGCCTATCCTCATACCTTGGAACCAGTTCCTTGACGATTTCATTTGCGTCGCTGCGCTTCATGCCTGCCGCCGATTTGGTAACCTCGGCCGCGAACTTGTTTTCGAGGCCACTTGCATAGTTCGGATATTTACAGCCTGTCGGTCGGGTTCCAAGTTCAACCGCTGTGCCAGATGCTACAGCTGGAATCGCTGTCGCTCCCTCCTCATACAGAAGTTCAGGCGTGCATGGACCAAACAACTCACTCGTGATTCCCGATATTAACATTTTTGTGTTTCTGCTTTGGGCCTGGAGCACCATATTTTGAGCCCATATCGCGTCCCGGCCGCTGTTGCCCATATATCTAAGGTCCAGAACAAGGCCGCCCACTATCGTCATGAAGTGTACCGCCCGCTGTAACAAAATGACGGGGATGGCACACACTGCAGCAGCTTCAGGCGAGCCGGCATAACCTCCTATGAAAGTGGTCTGACTACCCTGATGTATGCCCTCATGGTTGAAAACATCGTGAGCTGTCTTATGCAGCAACCTTACAGAGGTTTTCAACTCAGTGAGGAGAAGAATAAGCCCAAACTCTGGCCCATCCGGTATGCCGTATCCACCGAGCTGCCCATACTCAGTCGCGCTTATTCCAAAACCGGCGAATGGCATGCCGGGCCTGCCAGCCCTCTTACGAGCTTCCCTCAATAGATGGGTTTCGTACTTTGCTGCTAGGGTTTCATACGGCGTTGCAGCCCTGATTTCCCGGCCATACATTTTTGTCGGAGTTGGGTTACACATCATATCGATTACTCGGTATTGCGCGGTGCTCTGGGCCACCGGAATGACGAGATCCTCATCGAAAGCCATGCCCATTGGCCCAAACCAAGCTGTCGGGAGTCCTCTGTCCTCCGGCCTCCTAGCCTTTATCACTATCCTATCCTCGCCCTTCCCCGCGGTTATCTCGCTTTTAGCCCCTAGCATGTCCCCCTTAAGTT
>CAYUMT010000111.1:0-5311 GCA_964446015.1 Hadarchaeota archaeon (SeqCode) | reverse complement strand
CACCATCCAACTGTGTTGCTCGAAATGTAAAAGGTTTGATGGCGGGCCCGGTGGGATTCGAACCCACGATGTGCAGCTTAGGACGCTTGCGGGTGGTTATCTCCCACTTGCCGCCCTATCCGTGCTAGGCCACGGGCCCGCTACAGATTTGTCACTTGGGCTTATGAAATTGCCCCGCTCGAAAGTTATTTAAAAGGAGTGTTTGAATGTGGTTTGGACTGGTGATAATTTGGTAGCGACGAGACCCTTGGGCGCGCTTCTTTGCATTGCAGCGGTCGTGGTTGCGATTGCACACATTTGGTTCGGTTATATAGGCGGCGGCGGTCCGAAATGGGCGGTCGGTGCATTAGCCTTCGCCCTGCCCGTAACCGTTGGTATTTTGGTAGTTTGCGGTTTGGGTTTCTGGCTCGGCTGGATAATGGTTACCACAAAAGAGGCACCCCCGGCCCCAACTCCTACTGAGGAGCCCAAGCCAGAGAAATCCGAGTGAATGACCCGTATTCGTAGCCTTTAAGGGATAGTTGCATTAAACTTATTGGGTGTCAGTTTGAACTACCGCCGATGGCTGATAGTCGTCTATTTGTTATTCCTGATGGTGCTGTCCACTACAGTGGTTTTAGTACCTGGGCAGAAATACGACACCCTTACCACATCGGACAGTGGCTGGGTCTACGATATCGCCGAGGAGATTTCAAAAACGGGCGGTTTGGTTGAGAAAAATCCCCTGTCTCACGCGCCTTACGGTTGGAGCGTGAGTTTAAATGAACAGCTCCAGCCATTAGCGACGGTGATGCTTTACAACAGCGCCCAAGCTGTAAACCCAAGCGTTTCCCTGATGGACATCGTGATGTATTGGGCCCCTTTGCTTATGGCCCTCTCTTTAATCCCGATTTTCCTGATTGGCAGGGAGCTTGGAGGTGATCTGGCTGGGGCGGCTGCCGCGTTTCTCGGAGCAGTTATGGTCTCGTCGATTTACTGGATGAAGGTCGGAGCCTACGACCGTGAGCCGATCAAGTTCCTTCTCACCTTGGCAACGATTTATCTAATGATAAAGATGTTCAAGGCACCAAAAGCGGAGGTTCCAAAGTTTGCTATCTTAGCCAGCCTGTCGTTCGGCCTTTTCGTACTCTCTTGGCCCGGCGCTACTTACTTATCGGTAATAGTGGTCGGTGGGTTGGTTTTCGTCCTCATAGCGAGTTACGTTCTAAGTTTAGTTAGAAAGGCATTCGATGTATTCGGGTCTTTATTTTCCACCATCCGCAGCCACCTAAACTTGATAGCAGGGGTTGTGGGTATAATGATATTAACGACGGCGATTGGCTCAACGCTGGGCGGACAACAGCCCATTTTTCTCTTGGGATTTTTCCAGGCGTTGCTGGGATACGTGGGAATAGGTGGTGGTGGGGAAGGGGGCGTGTCATTACCTAGTTATGCTTCCGAGGCGCAGCTCTCGGGTCCATTGGCCCAAAGCTTTGGCACTTTTTTTGAAAATGGAATATTGACGGCTTTCATACTCGTGATGGTGATATTGGCAATGGCAAAGTTGCTTTGGTCGAGAAAGCCCTGGGGAATTTTTGTTCTGGCTTGGGTCATCGCACTATTGGGAATGATTTGGCCCGATAAAGGTCAGTCGCGATTTGTTCGAGAGTGGTGGCCCTTGGTGCCCGTTCTCGCGGGCGTTGGCTTGGCCACTCTAATATCACTCTTAAGGCGTTTGCAATCTGACCAATCCTTCAGATGGCTGAGGGAACTCCAGAACCCAATCGTAGTGACGGTCGTCATAGTTTTCTTCGCGTTTCCATTCGTCTCAAATGCATACTCGGCGGCAGCTGCCACAACTCCCCCAACCGAGTGGGGTGGCAGGCCCGGGTTGGATGGAGAGTTCATGCAGGCTTTCCACTGGCTCGGAGAAAACACGCCGGAGGACTCCATAGTTGCGATAGAGTGGTCCTTCGGCCACCTTCTTACTGGTGCTGCCGGAAGGCCCACGGTTGCAGACGGTGTGGAGGCGACTGGGCAGGCTGGAAAGTGGGAAAATGTATTTAGTGCACCCCCTCCGGACTACATTTACACGGTAAGTGATTCAAGCGGGGTTTTTTTGGACAAAGACTGGACGATAAACGGTAGGCGTACGGATGTTCAAAGATTTCCTGCGATCGGTTCGGACAACGAAATAGAGTTCTACTTCGGAACTTATCGGGACAACTATAACGTAAAAATCAGCTATTGGGTGACACACAAATATCAAGTTTGGGACATGCTGTACGGCACATTCCGCGAGATTACAAAAAGTAGCATTTCGACGAATGTGGTGGGCAATCTTGTGTCATACGAATTCTCTGGCGAGAACGTTTATTATGACCCCCAGACGGGCGAAGCCTTCACCCAGGTAAATGGGGATAACCTGTACTTCGCCGGCCTGGCTTTTGCTTATTACAATCAAGGTGGCGGGATAGGGTCTCCACTGGACTTCGCTTTCAGGGAAAACTCACAGGTGCCTCGCGTACTGTGGATATTTATTCCAGATTGGATTTCTTCACCAGCCTATACTCAGACAGTGGCGATACAGAGCGGTCCCAATTACTACCAACCACCCTTATACGAACGAGTGTTCGAAGGCAGGGGTCAATTACCTGATTTCATGAGTTTAGCTTTCACAAGTAAGGGTGGTTTAGTAAAGGTCATCAAGATCAATCATGAGCCTTTGGCGATTTCCCCAACAGACGGTACAAAAATAAACACGAATTTCCCTGAGTTCAGATGGTCCGGTGCCATAGGCGCCACAATGTATCTATTAGTTGTCGACGACGATGCGTCTTTCTCCTCCCCAGAAATTAATCTCTCCCTTAAAGTTAAGGCCTATTCGTCGGTTGCATCCCTGCCCGATGGTTTTTACTACTGGCGAGTTGGTGCTTTTGAGGGAGATAAATTCCTTGGCTGGTCTGACACTTCTAAGTTTACAGTTGACACTTCTTCAGCCACACCTGGCGGGTGAAGAGTATGCAGCGCCCTCGTGGAACTCGGGACCTCACCGGCGCTGAGCTCTTGAGCGTTCGTCATGTCATGCACAAGATGAGCAGCATTTTCAAGCGTTACGGTTACGAGGAGGTGGAGACGCCGATTTTCGAGCACCTGGAGATCTTCACAAAGAAGAGCGGCTCAAACGTCGTCAATCAGCTGTTCGCATTCAAGGACAAGTCGGGCCGGGACATCGCACTGCGCCCCGAGCTGACTGCTCCAGTAGTTCGCCTTTACGTACAGAAGTTCAGGTCAAGGCCTAAACCCCTGAAGTTATTCTACTTTGGGAACTGCTTCCGTTACGAGGAGCCGCAGGCGCAAAGGTGGAGGCAGTTTTTGCAGGCAGGAGTTGAGGTCATGGGCTCCGCCTACCCTGCGGCCGATGCTGAGGTGGCGGCACTGGCGAGCAATTTGATGACAGAGCTCGGATTTGGGGACCACGACCTACGAGTAGGACACATCCGCATGTTGCGCGAGCTACTGGCTCATGTCGGAGTAAGGGGTGATACCCAGGACGCGGTCCTCAGGGCCATAGACTCCAAGGATGAAAAGCGCATCGGCGACGAGCTGAAACTGGCTGGAGTAAAGGCGGCGCACGAAAAGTTGCTCCGTGGACTGATAGGGTTAAGTGGGGGAGTTGATGTATTGGACAAGGCAAGCGCGTTGCTCAGGGGTGTCCCCAAGGCCAATGCGGCTTTGAAGAACTTGAGAGAGGTCATTAGATACCTGAACCTGCTTGGTGTTGTAAATTTCAAGGTCGATCTCGGCATCGCACGAGGGCTTGATTATTACACGGATTTCGTTTTCGAGATTTACGTCGACGGGGTTCAAGTTGCGGGCGGCGGACGTTACGATGAACTTGTAGAATTGTTTGGGGGGGAATCGACCCCAGCCGTTGGAGTAGGTTTCGGTGTTGACAGGATGGCTCAGGCGCTTATCGACCGCAGAATCCCTCTGCCAAGGGATCGTTTGAGCTGCGTGGTCCTGCCGGCCGACGATGGGGTTCGTGATGAAGCTATGAAAATCGTCGCAGAACTCCGCGGGGCAGGTCTTTCCGTTGACACGGACCTTATGGGGAGAAACCTTGGCAAGGCGATGTCGTATGCTAATGCCCTGAAGGTCAAGCACGTGGTGGTCGTGGGTACAAAGGAGTTGAATAAAGGGCAGGTCGTGCTTAGGGATATGGCCACGGGCAATCAGGAACTGGTAGCCCGCGCGGAACTCATCAAAAGGCTAAAATCCGTATCCTAGCTTCTCGAAGACCTTCTTCATTACTAGGGAGTCCTGTTCTAGAACAGGCGATTCATAAATATAGTTTGGTACCATGTTTTTGTACGAATAAATGTCGCAATAATTATGATTTGAATCGAGGAAATAATCTATTCATTGGAATCAAGTCAAATTTTCCATAAATTTTGATTAAGGCCGATAAACACAAAGAAAAATTGATTATTTTCGGTGACCTCTCTCCAAAAATGGTATCGGACGATTCCTGCCAAACCCTATCAGGGGTTAGATGGTTCCCACAAGCCAGATAATAAGAACACTCAGTTTTGTTCCTAGCGACTGGTTCGTTAAATTTGATTCGGATTTCCAAAAATTGTTTAAGACAAAAAAATCTGTAAGGATAGTTAAGCTGATAGAAAATTCCAGATCTATCACTAAATTTGAAAAACACATACGGACGATTAAGAGAAAGAGAGAAAGCACTCCTATTTTATTTAAACCGTTTATGACCTTAGATAGTAGATTTGTTAGAATATGGTCTTATTTGATCGGCGACGGTTGTATAAACAGGTCAAAAATACGCGCCTACGACACAGAGTCTGAACCGCTAATCAGCTTTGTGGAACTTTTGAGAGATTTTGGCCATAGTTCTCCTAATGTTTACGTGACAATTCCTAGATTTGTTGCCGATTCACAATTTCAACACTTCTGTAATAAGTGGGCAAAAATTTTGCGAGTTCCTTTAGAATCAATCCATGTTAGGAAAGAGCATAAAAGGTACAATAATGGTCGTCTTATCAAAAGCAATAAAGAATATGTTGAAGTGGCGTGTTTTTCTGATACACTTGCTTGGATATTTTTAAAGCTCACCATCTTAGCTGAAAAAGCCCTGCCAAGTTCACTAGATTTTCAGAAAGCTTACCTTCAAGGGATCCTCTGCTGAAGGTAGTGCGGTCTATAGGGAGAAAAATAGATATCGAGCCGTGCTTATTGGTATGAAGAACGAGAGAGAAATCAGACGGATTGTCGAGTTTCTCAATAATTTTGGGATAAGCGTTCATGCTCC
>CAYUMT010000110.1:0-5386 GCA_964446015.1 Hadarchaeota archaeon (SeqCode) | reverse complement strand
ATTCTACACGGTAGGTCTTGTAGCATGAGCCATGGATAACCCATGCTACAAGACCCGGAAACTCAAATCGGGAGCCGGGTTGGTATTATAGCGCTACCCGAGAAGGGAATGGGCGATGACACCTGAACGAAGGACTTTTGAGGATGCAAAACCCGAAGAAATCAGTACAGAAAGTGTAATAGAGAGAGCAACGAAGGAAAGGGATCGTTCTCTCCAAAAAAACAAAGAGCTTAATCCGTCATTCAAGGCCGCTCGATTCGCGGCCATTATGACGTTTAGGCTTTCTTTCAGAAAGAGTGGGAAGACTCCAGAGAATCTCGGACTACTCTTGGCATATCGAGACATAGTACTCATGGATGCCATGGAAAGGGAGGGATTATCTGAACAGGACAGACGCATCTTCGTCACAAATCAGTCCATTTGTTCCCTTAGTGGTCTCAGCCAACCTTTCCCTAGACCAGTAGATTTTCATAGTCCTATTGTCAAAGCGGTCATGCAACGACATGTCGAAAGCTTAATGAACGAAACATTGGCTCTCGACACCCTAAAAATACAGCTAAAGGCTGCGATGTCCCTGGGAAACTATGAAGCCGCCGCTGCACATTGGACCGCGTACCGAAGTTTGGCCATTTCCCTAATTTTTAGGGAAGATGGCTTGACAAAAGAAGAAGCGATGCTAATATCCCAAACAATGCAGGAGATTTACTGACAATGAGACGGCTAGCGTTGCTAGACCACGAAATGGTCAAATTTTGGGAACACACCGAGCGGGTAATGGATGACCCTAAATGCACGGCAGTATCATTTATTACCCGGCTCTTTTTTTGTGCGCCGCTGCGATTAAACGAGATGCGGCACGTTAAGCTTGACGATATTAACCTTGAAGCCGGCGTAATCTTTGTCCGTGCCGGAAAGGGCGGAACGACCCGGTATGTTGAGATAGTGCCTGAGTTCATTCCGTATATCGAGTACTATATTAAGCTATATACTCGACCGGGGCAAACGTGGCTCTTTCCGGCTCTGCGACGATCTCCTAAAACCCGACGAGGGAAGGTCACCAATTCTCCGATATCAAGGCGGCAAATTGAGAAATGGTGGACGAGCGTGCTCCGACTTGCAGGGGTTCGTCACGTGAACTTGCACACGACCCGACGAGCCCATGTGTATTGGTTTAGAGACCGGTTGACCGCTATGGACATGAAGGACCAGCTAGGCCATTCCAGCCTGAGGACGACCGAGACCTACTATTGGGAGTCGGTCCCCGGCAGGCGCTTCAATAAGGCAAAACCCGAGTGGGTAAAACTAATGGAAGCCGGCGCCGAACGACTTAAGACCCGGCTTGTACGCGGCGGATTGCGAATCCTAAATGGGGGAGTAAAATGAAAATACAGGAAATCGTCAGAGCCATTAAACATCACATAGATACCGATTCAAGAGATATACGCATCAGAGACATGTATCTTCCGGACGGTTCTTATTATGTTGAACTGATGGAAGACATGGGAGGGGGGTGGCGCATTCTCTGGTTTGAAGGGAGCTGTGTAGAGGGGTTCATTTCGAGAGAAGAACTTAGCAAGCTACGCACAACAATTATAGACGGAGGAATACAGTAATGGCAAGATTCAGGGGAACTGTTAAGGGTTCACGTGGAGAGGCGTCAAGACTGGGAAATAAAAAAAGCGGCCTTCTTGTTGAGGCCGATGGCCGGGAGATAGGCGGTCAGATCTTTATGGATGAGACTGGTGACACAGATGAGGTTACCTTCTATGTTACCAGCGGAAGTGCTGGAAATAAACACCGTGTTTACCTTGCCACGGCAGGGCTTGAAAAAGGAAACTATGTTATCAAAATTAATCCCGCGCTAGTAGCAGATTTAGTAAGACTATAGCAAAAGATTACGGACTTTGAATAAACGAAAGCGCCTTTCTTTGCTCCTGCATTTGGGCTTTCATCATCTCTCTATAGTACTGAGCCCCTTTGTAATCGTGTTTTTTGAGTGCCCATTTGTATTTGCTCCGGATATTCATCATTTTCTCTTTATATTCCCAGCGTTTTCGTTTGGCATATTTTTGAATCTCAAACGGGTAGAACTTACCTCCAGAGCCGTACCACGCCAAAGTTTCGGGCCACGACATCTGTAGACGATATGGATCATTCCAAAGACCGAAACCTCGTCCCAATTCATGGGCTTCTTGTATGTCTCTACCGGCAGGAGATTGGCTTATCATGAAGTCCCAAGCGGCTGGAATATGCTGTCCGAATAAGGTACGGCTGGATTTTGAGTAAGGGAAATACCCGAGGCCAAGTCCTGACAGGATAGGATTATAAACATTTTCAGGAAACCCGATAATCTTGTCGATTGGCTGTTGCATATATGTACTGTAGTTTCTGAGTAATTCGACTGGCGCCTTGCCCCATGGATTAAGCGCACCAAGCCCATACTGCCCAGGTCTATTTACCATCTGTTGGACGGTACCGTATGGGTTGAATCTTCCGCCCAAGAATACCCGAGGTCCCTGTTTCATGCCCTTGGCTCCAAATAACTGTTTCATCCATTGGTCAATAGATCTCCCAGCTACGCCCGCTATCGGCATATTTTCCTGAATCCAATCTGGGGCAATTTGGAAGTTTCGGCCGGCCAACGGGTCAAATGCCGCATCAAGCATTCTGCCCATGTTGGCGAGTTTTTCGGGGTGAGTTGCCATGAGCTCAACAGTTCGTCCTAAGATTCCTCTATTCCAAGCATAGAAAGGCATGATATTGGTAATAAGTCTTTCACCGGGTGTTAAGTTATGATAATTGATTGCGGCTCGGTTAGCAATATAAGCGGCTCTATCGAGCTCTTTTGCTGTAGGGATTCTACCTTTTACGTTTTTTTTCAGCCAGTCTATTGCGATTCCGTATCGTGTATTGGTTTCTATAGAATCACCAAAAGTACGAAACATCCACTGGTTTCCTCTTCCCCACAAGTCACCGATTTTTGCGATACCTTGTGTCGCTTGCCCCGCCACTGGTGTATCCCCAAACCGTTCCGCGAGAGACTCAAGCCGTTTAGGTCCCTGCATTGCCCGTTGGAATTTATCAGTAACCGCCTCTGCTCCATACTGGCCAGCCCTTCCCAGATCTCGGCGCATAAATTCGTTATCGAGTTGTTTATTTGTCATTCCCTTAATCACTGGCTTCATTCTACCGAAGACCTTAGTTCTTTCTGCAAGACGTATAGCCAGTGCTTGCCCCATTCTGAATGGAATCAAGAAAGGACTCACTTCACTTGCCATCAAGCCCGGATTGCTGACAGCGTTCGCCATGAAGAATCCTGGATGTACTAGCACGTTATTTTTCCACCACTGGGTTGCATCTCGAAACAATGCTCCCAATGGAGATTTGGCTAGGCTTCCGACAGCATCTTCCAACATTCCTAATGGGGTATTGGGGTTAAACATCGATTTTGAGTATATTTCAAGCTTTCTAGCTGCCCATTTTGGAGCCACGTAGTCTTCAAGGCCAGGGACTTTAAGTTGCTCCCACCCTTTGGGTATCTCACTCGGCTCGGCACGCTTCATAAGCCAGCCCTTGCCTAGTTTCTTATAATCTTCGATAGTTGTTTTCCCCTGTTGCAGAAAATGCAGGAAAACCCCTTGATTCTCCTTCGCCATAATGTTGGCTGCATAGGACTCCCCAACGCCACCCATCCAGTGCCGGCGCTTTGCAATTCCAGAATCCTGAATTTCTTTAAGAGTTGCCTGAGCAGGCTGTGCCGGTACGCCTGGGGCTTCCGGAGTCTCGTGATATTGCCATCCGGCCCCTTCTCCCATCCGAGGATCAAGTTGCTTGACTTTCGAGTACCTATATCCAGGTATTGAAATGTACGGCTTACCTTCGGGTCCCAGGTGCTCTAATTGCCCCATATTATAGGCTTGTGGATCAACCCAAAGGGCGAGTTGACGCTGACTCACGGCCTCTTCGGGGGTCAGGCTTAGTGTTTTCCCGGCGTCTGCAATCCCGGCTTTTTTGAGAAGACGTTTTCCTTTTGAGGTGAGTACACGTGGTATCCAACGATATAATTCATCTTCAGTAATTTTTTGCTTTGGAGCAAGTCCCAACGCAACGCGCTCCGTGTTGAGCCGATCGAGAGCTGTCGCCGCTGCTTCGTGCATTACATCGTATGCGTTTTTTACATCAGGGGGAAGTCCTTCTTCGAGAAATGGGCGTTCATAATTCTGACGCATGTTCATATACCACTTTTGGGTTGCGCCACGCTTTGCTGCCTCTTCAGCCAGTTCAGGATCTACGTCCATAAGACGTTCAAGATAATCTGCCCGTGCACTGGATTCGGCTTGCTTAACATCCCCCATCATTTTCATGACGGGTTCCATGCGCTCATTCCGCATTCTTGCTGCTTCCTGGTATTTTCCCATAAATCCCTCAGCATGATGCATTGGGACCTCTGGAAGAAATCTTCCAGCGCTGGTTCCGTAGATCCAGTCTGCCGCCTCTCTAACCTTGGGAAGCGCACGAAGACCCCGACCTGCCCACCCAAGAGCTATCATAGGGTCGAGCATTATATCTCCACCTGTGTGTGCTGCCGTTCTTGCCAACCACTCAGGCCAACCCTGATTGCCTTCTGGACGACCTATACCGAGAAGATCTGCCCAATGACGGAATTTCTGTTCAGTAATGCCCTCCTTGAGACCTTGGAAAAACCCTGTGTTGGGGTTTTGATCAAGAAGATTTCCGGTCCCTACTGCCAAAGCGTTTCTAGGCCGGTCAAGAAGCGCCAGAATCGGAAGCACATGGGCGATCATCTCCTCATTTGAGCGGGGCAAGCTTCGATAAGCCTCACCAAGAGGCCCCTGCCTCATAAGCTGGTCATAGGTGATAGGAGGGGGAAGGGCTGGCGTTTGTGTTGGTTGCTGTACTCCATAATATCTGAGAATGTCTTCGATAGATTGCGCCATTACCCCTCCCAATTTAGGAACGACCCAATAGGCCGTTTGAGTGGGACTCCTTTTGCCTGGTCAAACGCATCTTGTAGCATTGCCGGGTCTATTGTTTTATCTACTTGTTCTTTTACCCATTTTAAAAGAGGATTCTCAAATATTTCGGCAGGATAATTTGCTCCACTTCCTCTTTTGCCAAGATACCGGGCTACCATTTCTTCACCGAGACGTGCAGATCCTTTTTTAAATGGATAACCATAAAAATGAGTAAGTGTATCTGCCATTGGTTTATTTTGATATGCGAGATCTACAAGGAGCTTGTTTAACCGCTCTTTGAAATTAGCGTTGGGGTGGGTTAGCATTGTGAACATCATATCGTGTCCAATTTCGTGAGGCAAGGTATTCCACTGAGTGCTTCTATCATAAACAATGGTGCAGAGAGTGCT
>CAYUMT010000109.1:2218-5435 GCA_964446015.1 Hadarchaeota archaeon (SeqCode) | reverse complement strand
GATTCGTTTGCCCGCATTAGGAAGTTATTTTCTATATGGCCGTTCCAAACGAGCGTATGATCCCCTCTATGATTTTTATGTGTCCCTTTTCCGCCTCAATCAGTTTTTTTATGATGGGTTTTGCTTTATCAGGCACTACTGTTACTCCATTCACCACAATCTTTGCTTTATCGCCTAGCTGATTGAGCTTTTTTAAAATGTTTTCGTAGCCCACTTTCGCGCTTTTCTCCACGCTGAGCTGATTTTCTAGGGCCCTCATGTCGCTATCCCCCTTGGATAGGAAAGGCGGAACATCAAGGAAGCGTCCTTTAGCTCCCTCTATCAGCTTCTCAAGTCCCTTAAACTCACCTATCAAAGCACGATAATGCATACCGGAGGCTGACATCACCTCATATAACTTTTGTTTTTTGGTTTCACTGAGCACGGCGAGAAAAGTGGTTTGTGATGCTTGGCTTTCGATCTTTCCCTCTAAGCTTGCAGCTCTAGCTAATTCCTGTACCAAGCTTTCTTCAAGCCATGTCGTTTTCTTTTTCGTGGATTTTTTCTTCATCTGGACTCCATGATATATATTAGACTCGCATAAATATCACACCTGTTGCGTAGACTTTAGAAGCAAACGGCCACGGTCTTTGATCAGATAGTGTACAAATTCATACAGGAGAAACGGTTCAACTTCATCGATGCCAATGCCACTCCCCTCATACCCGTCGATTTGGCCATCTTCAGCGACAAAGAGAGGGCCCTCCTCACCAGCGAGGTTAAAATGCTGGGTTAATGTAAAATTGAGCCGTCAAACCTGAAGCCACGCTACATGAGCCGGCCCCCGGCTCCATTACCCACGCTTCCTGTCCGTTCTTAATGTATTTCTCAACTAACTCCCCGGTTTCCTAGGTTTCCAAGATTCTTCTATCGTCGGCCCGGTATTTTTCAGCCAATTCCCTGGGATAAAAGTCATAATCCGTCTTACCGACGATTTCGTCGGCGCTGATTTTCAAATCGCGAGCGTAATTTCCGTTACAATAAACATAAACCAAATTCTTATCCTTTTAAAATATTTTTTGAGGAATATTTTCAACTAAAGTTTTGTACCTGCTCTCAGATTCCTTCAACGTCCCATAGGCCTTTCTGAGTTCAGCTATGTCCCCCATCATCATTGCTCAACCTTTTCCTCTTTTTTAGGCTTCTTAACTTTGCCTTTGGCTTCCCGCTCCTTGACCTTGGGCTTGGCCTTCACCTTCAGCATCCTCTCCTCCTTCTCAAGCTCCGCCTTCCGCCTCTGGTAGTCCTTGACCATGGCGTCGTAGGTGTCCCTGGAGATGGAGCCGTCCTTGAAGTACTTCGTCTCCGCCTCCCGCTTCATCTTCGGCAGTTGCGCCTTCTCCTTCTTGATTCGCTTGAGCCTGCCCGCGCGCCTTGCCTTCCGAATGACAAAAGTTGAAACTACTCCAGCGGCTACAATCACCGGGAGAATCACCCACCAATACTGGGAGACTATGGGCGGTATTATCGTCGGGGTAAAGACGGTGACCTCAATTGTCTTTGCGGCCTCATTGTTGCCGGCTACATCCGTCGAGTAGTATTCTATCGTGTGCCTGCCATCTTTGGCCAAGACGAAAGTGCTACCCGTTTCCCACTCCCCGTTGTCAATCCTGTACTTCGTTTCCCTGACTCCCGAGGTAACTTCCTCGACGCTCAGCGATACCACCACCGAATCTTTGTAGGCATCACCCTCCAGGTCTCCGGAGAGAAAGTGAGTTGTGATAGGGGGCGTTTGATCAAGGATTAATGAGGACATGACCGATTGTCCGATGTCCCCGGCAGCATCCCTAGCTCGAACGTAAATATTCTTGATGCCGTCAGGCGGTGAAAGCGTGTAAGACTTCGAGGATTGGAAAGTCATCCATTCGCCCCATGTTATGCCATCGCTCGAAAGGGACATTTGAGCGGAGTTGAGTGCAGTTATCGACAGCTGAACCTCTGTTGAATTCACATACTTGGAGCCCGAGGCTATCTGAAAACTCGACACTTTCGGGGCATCCTGCTTGGAGGTAAACGCCCGAGCAGGCGACCAATCCCCGACGCCCGCGGCATTTGTTCCCCTAGCCCTCCAATAATACAAGGTACCATAGGATAGGGCCTCGGCTTGAGAAATGGCTGCGGCCGATTCATTCGTCGTCTTAGTGATTATGATATGTGAAAAATTGTCGTCGGTGGCTACCTCCAGCGTGTAGGACGTGACAACGGCGAGGTCGGCCCAGTCAAACGTCGGAGCGTTTGTATCAATTGTTACACCGTTATCTGGCGACACAAGTGTGGGGGCGGCTGGGGACATCAGTTTGGTTATGGTTAGGGAAATGTTAGCGGTGTGTGTTATACCCCCACTGATGCCGATCGTCTTATAGGTAAATGTACCTGTGGTCGCTCCGAGCATCGTTGAGAAAGTTAAAGTGCTGCTGAAGTTCGGGGTACCGGAGGGTGGACTAAAACTTGGAGTGACACCGGTAGGCGCGGTTCCAACCCATGAGCCGCTGAGCAACACGGGTTGGGCACTGCCGGAGGCTAGCTTGGCGCTTACGGTAGCCGACACCGAACCGGACTGCTGAACCGATAGGCTGGCAGGAGATACGCTCACTGAAAAATCGAACTGCTGCGCAGCGGGTGGTGGAGCAGGCGGTGACGTGGTAGTCGACGTTCCAGTTGTTACCGTCACGTACAGAGCATCCACAAAAGTGTATATTTGGCCGTCTGAATTGCCCACCACTGTATTCTGTATGTATATCCGGAGGTTTCCGATATCCGTCCAGTCCCACGAGCCGCCGTTGACCGAGGTGTCGGACATTATGTCAAGGCTTTTCTCAACCCAAGACGTGTCCGTTGGAACCCATGTAAGCTGAGTCGCACCGAAAGAGGTACCGCCGTCCAGTGAATATTTCAACGTCATGGTATCATCGACCGCAGGGTTGTCTACTTTGTACATGACTTTGATTACAACTCCACTGATGGTGCCTGTTTCCGTCGCGTAACCCCCGCCCCAAATCCATTCTTCCCACTGTAGAAGACACGCTGAATACGCACCGTTGGGCGCCCCTAGAACGTTGTTTGGGCTAGACCAATCATCTTCGGGATGTGAGCCCGCGAGTGTCGCGTATTTCGTGAACGAATCGCCGGCCGCCAAGGGCGACCCCATCAGACATAACACTATCGAAAAGGCAAGAAG
>CAYUMT010000109.1:0-2118 GCA_964446015.1 Hadarchaeota archaeon (SeqCode) | reverse complement strand
CGTCGAAATCCGCTTAAAATGTGCTTTATTATTGTTTCGATTACAAGCGAAACTATATCCTTCCCCGAAGTCCCTGAGAAGGCTCTGGAGGAGGTTTTCAGCGTAGGAAGCGGAATTTCAGGGTGCGCACCTTTGCAAAGACCGTTCGAGGCAATCGGGGAGCCCTCACTAGGGGGCGAGCTTTTAGAGGCTAAGCCATGCCCAGATTGGGGGCTCTCTCCTACAATTTTGATTAAAAACCTCAAGGACGCGGTAAACAAACCCAAAAATAAGTTAGTAAGCGGTTACTTGCCAAACGAGCCGATTGCGGACTGCATCGCAATCAGCGAAACCGATATCGAAACCCTCAGGCAGTTGCAAAGGCTCAGCATGTCAAAACCAAGTTCAATGCAAAAGAGAACTGGCCAGAAGAGGGCAAGAAATGAAAACAACCACAAGAAACCGACTGCAAACGTCCGAGGAAAGACGCATATTAAACGAACTAAACCACTTCGAAAAATTTCAAAACGTAAAACAAAATCATCTATAAATTTTGGCGGACGCTCCTTTTCAAAACATGCGATAATCAAAATCATTTCCCTGTTTTTCATGTTACAAATAATCGGCGGTCTCTTGGCCACAGCCACGCCGTTCCAGATAATCATCAACGGCGTGAACGTGGAATTCGACAGGCGATTATCGGGAGACAAGGTCGGCCAGCACAAGGTGCCGCCGCTCCAGCCTTTCAACATGGAAATCTCGGCAAGCGTTTCCTCGCCAGTTGACAACGCGGTCCTGATCGATTATTTCCCGAGCGACTGGACGGTGACGGACCCTAACGGCGGGACAGTCGGCGCCTACGATTCGCAGTACAACAAAATCGAATGGAGCATCGGTGAACTGAACAGCTCCGTGTCAAAGGCATACATGATAGAAGCGCCGCAGCGCACGTTGCCGCCGACCAATTACTACTTCCGCACCGGGTTGACATACAACGGCGACAGCGCGGTCAGCGACAACTGGAGAGTGACGGTTGCGGACCCGACCGTCAGCGACACCACGACCCTTGACTTCGCAGGGGGGACCCACGAGAACACTGAAAACGTGGACAACGCCGTGAGATTGATTCAGGGCTACTTCCAAGGCCGCTTCACCTCTCGCGTCTTCGATGTCGAAAACTTCGTCGGGTGGGATAACCTGATCTGGACCGAGAACGAGGCGTCCCTGTTCTCCCAGAAAAGAGACAACGTTGGAACCGAGCCCACGACTTTGGTAGGAGGAAGCTCCAGGTTGGGCACGTTGGTTGGCGGATCGATTGCAAACACGCGCGCCTCAGATGATGTTTACGAGAACATATTGGAGGACAAAATTGGGAACCTCCAGTCGGCATCCTTTACCCCCACCAGCTTCAACCGCTTGGACAACACAAGGCGTGTAAGCGGTACTATCGAAAACGTGGCCAGCGACAACGCCCAATACATGACTTTAAGGAGCTACATCGACGGAGAAAACACCAGCAGCCTAAGCCGTGCGTTCATCGCCTACCGCTCGAACACCGGCACCAACACGCTCAACTCACCAAAGGTCAGGTCATGGGATGGCACGAGTTGGGGCAATGAGGTCGAATTGCCAACCGCCGGAAGTGAGATCAGGGCGGTAAAGGCTGAAGTAAACCCCGTTAGAAAACTATCTTATGAAAATATAGTAGTCACCCTCAGCGCCGACCTTTACCTCGACGCGTACGTCTGGAACGGTGGCTCTTGGGTGGAGAACCACAACATAAATTCGTCGGTTGTCAGGGCAGCCTATCCGGCAACCTACATTAGGCCGTTCGACGTGGCCTACGAGACGAAAAGTGGCAGGGCTATGCTCGTTTATGATGTCAACATCGCCAATGCTGCACAGGACTTGGCATACAGAATCTGGAATGGCGAGAATTGGTCTGCCGAGAGCTACATCGACGTGACTGGGGTGGCCACAACGAACCCGAATTTTTCATTCGTCAGGCTAGTCAGCTTCCCCGACAACAGATCCGATAACTTGGCGATGGTCATAATGGATGAAACCAATGGACACGTTTTCGCCGCGATCTGGAACGGCTCAAGCTGGGGCAACTTCCTCACCGTCTCCACAACAAAC
>CAYUMT010000108.1:0-5603 GCA_964446015.1 Hadarchaeota archaeon (SeqCode) | reverse complement strand
GGTCGTTTGAGATGATGATTGTAGCCCTCTCTGGACGAGATTTTATTAGCATCGAGTTCTCAATAACTATTTAATTGACGACCCGCCGTAATTAAAGAAGCGCTGGGTGTTGGGCATGAAAGGATACGCTGGAACTATTCTCGAGATAAACCTCTCGGAAAATTCTATAACGAAAGAGCCCTTAAAGGAAAGCTTTGCAAATAAGTTTGTTGGCGGAAAAGGATTCACCGCGAAGATACTCCTTGATGAGCTGGACAGGGGGATAGACCCGCTCTCACCAGAGAACTTGCTGCTGTTCATGACCGGTCCTTTGACTGGTACCGCAGTTCCTCAAACTAGAATAGCCGTTGCGGCAAAATCACCTCTAACTGGCACCTTCTTCGATTCTTACGTGGGTGGCTTCCTCGGCCCGGAGTTGAAGTGGGCCGGATATGACGGCATTAAAATAATCGGTAGGGGGGAGAAGCCCGTATTGCTGTATGTAAAAAACGAAGATGTTGATATTCTAGATGCGGACAAACTTTGGGGGAAGAATAGCATTGAAACCGAGTTCCAATTGAAAAAGACCTATGGAACAGATCATAGGGTGGCAAGCATTGGCAGGGCGGGGGAAAATCTTGTCAAATATGCGTGTATAAACACCGAATTCTACAGGCATGCCGGTCGGGGCGGATTGGGGGCCGTCATGGGCTCTAAGATGCTGAAGGCCGTCCTGATAAGGGGTACGAATGAAGTTGAAGTCGAAGACCAGAATTCGCTGCATACTGCCATCAGGGATTTTCTTGAAAGGGTGAAGACCTCCGTCCAAGCGAGGAACTGGAGGAACTTGGGGACAGCGAATAACGTGCTATTCTCTTCGTCGATTTCCTCGTTCCCAACGCGGAATTTCCAGAGCGGGACATTTGATGGTGATGAGAATATCTCGGCTGAACGCGCAAAGGAGAGCCTATGGGATCAAGGTGAATCCTGCTATAATTGCCCAATCGCATGCGGGCATATAGGTGTGGTGAAGTCGGGCGAGTTCGCAGGCTCAGAGATAAACGGCCCTGAATACGAGACATTGGCCATGTTGGGTGGCAATTGCGGGCTCTCGGATTTAGACGCATTGGTCCAAATGAACAGACTTTGCGACGACTTCGGCATGGATACTGTTAGCACTGGTAACGTGATCGGTTTTACAATGGAGTTGTTCGGGAGGAGCATATTGTCCAAAACAGATTTGGATGGAATAGAAGCAAAGTGGGGCAGCCCAAATGCAATGATTTCACTGATAACCAAAATCTCGGAGAGAAAGGGAGTTGGAGACATGCTGGCGGAGGGAGTGAAAAGGGCTTCCGAGGTTATCGGGCGGAGTTCCGAAAAGTACGCCATGCATGTTAAAGGTCTGGAGATTCCCGGATGGGGGATAAGGGCTTTGCCGAGTATGGGTTTACATTACGCCACAGGTACATCTGCAGCGTCCCACGAAAGGGCCTGGATGATTCCATACGATATGGGATGGGCACCAGGTCCGGACGGAAGAAAATTGGAGAGGTATTTCTTGGCGGACAAAGTCGGCGCGGTCAAGTACGTGCAGGACAGGAACGCGATGATAGACTCGTTGGTCGTCTGCGCCTTTGGACCCGCGGCCGTAAATTATGACATTTACGTGCCAATGTTCAACGCCGTGACAGGTTCAAATCTGTCAATGGACGACCACCTGAAGATAGGCGAGAGAATCTGGAATCTGACTAAGCTCTTCAACGTCAGGGAAGGATTTAGCGGCAAAGACGATACTCTGCCGTCCCGCTTCTTCGATGAACCCCTGCCAGCGGGTGCGGCCGAGGGAATCAAGATCGACAGGAAAGAGTTCAAATTGGCACTTAGCCATTACTACATATCAAGGGGTTGGGATGAAAGGGGAATTCCGACGCCCGCAAAATTGTCCGAACTCGGGATTGAGTTTCGGCTCTGACCTGTTCGACGATTTGTGAGGTTGTGAAGTCTCACGTCCCTTCGGCGATGTAGGCTTTCATAGATCTCGGAAGTCTTTGAGCTTTCCCATACACCCCCTAATTCAATGTAAAGTTGTTTCATGACTTACGAAGCTCTAGATTGCCGTCCAGCTAGCCAGCGGGTTATAACAATTATCGCCGCTTTATCAAGACGGCGACAACTGCTACCAAGGCCACAACCGCTCCAATCCCTATGTATAATATCATATTGTCCGAGGAGGATGGTGCTGGCGCTGGAGAGGGTTTATCTGAAATCGAGAGCGGTGGGGTGCTGCCTGTCGAGATGAATGTCCCGCTGACCCCTCCATCGGAGCTGTTAAAAGTGACCTTTGAGTCTATCCTTTGAGTAGTCCCATAGGCAACCTCCTTAACCCGAACATCGAAACTTGTCACCCACTGTTCCTGACTAACCAAGCTTGTCTTCTGCTGGGAAGCGGTCACTGGTTCGAAGTATTCGCTGTCCAGGACAAGCTCGGCCATGAGGTCGTTTGCCTCACTACGCCCCATATTCTTGACAGTCAAGGTAATGGTCATTGTATCATCCTTCATCTGCGATGGAGCTTGGAGGCTGGAGTCTACAAGAATCTCGGGTGTAATTGTACCAGACCAAGATCCTTCCAAGGTAGTTTCCTGACCTACGTATTGCTGCCATTTCGGTGGCTCTATTGTACCTGGACCTGGCCAAACTATTCCCCTAGATCGAACGGCGCCCTCACCACCAACGGAAGCTCCAACAATGTGAGCATGGTCTGTCTCTCCAAAAGAACCTTGGAACTTTGGCCACACGGCATCTGCTGGAACCCAGCCATAATGTGGAAGATAAAAGATTGAATATGCATGGCCAAGTTTTGAAGCATCCGTTTCTGCTCCAGTCAGGTTATACAACGGAAGATACGCAAAACCCGCAACTAATTTCGCGGGAATACCCACAGCCCGTAACAATGCTACGAACAAGTCTGAAAACTCCGTACAGTCCCCAACCTTATTTTGCAATGCCCAAAGTGCGCTATGCTCTTTTTGCTGCCGCTCGTATCTGAGATGTTGCTCGTTGCTAGGATCTTCAAGCACGAAGTCGAAAATCTGCCGCGCCTTATAATACAAGTTACTGGTATTATCGCTGAGTTGTTTAGCAAGCGCCTGGATTGATGGGTCGTTGCTCTCGAACAGCCCATCCACCGGCTGTGTGTAAGCCATGAGTTCTGAGGGTATGGTTGTGCCAACGTCTCCCGGGTTTATTTTAAGGTCCACAGCGCTCACCATCAGGACCTGAACAACCTTTATAGACTTAGTTTGTCCGGGGCTGAGATTATCCAACGATATCTGAGTCCAACGGCTATCCTCCGTTTTAAAGACCTCTGGGCTGACTGGGTTACCATCTACGGTTATGCTTTCACTAATAACCTCTTGGTTGGCCCACCCAGCTACATCATCAAAGAGGTATATCGTCGCCCTAGCGTTGACCGCCTGGTTCGGCCCCACATTTTGTACATTGTAGTTCATCGTCGTAGTGTAAACTGCCGCTTCCTGGGATTGTGCCCTAGCCAAGGGGGCAACGAGCACGAGGAGCGAGAAACAAATGATTATAGCTAAAGTCTTTTTCAAGATATTACCCAACAAACTCCGCCTTTCTACCTTAAAAGCAATCCACCTTAAAACTTTGTTCCTTTATAAGTAACTCCAGCGCAAAACCTCGACGGGAAGGTTGGACGATAGGAAATTGATGGTATTAAGCCTCTTGTGTTCACTGACGGGTCTGGTCGCAATCTACGCCGCTGCAGCTCCAGCCAGGCCGAGAATCACGCCTATTGCCAGCATTGACAATGAATTTGTTGGTCTGAGGTCCATCGTATCTGGGCAGGTTATGGACTACCGGGAACACAAAGAAGGTCACCTATTCCTGAAGCTGCGGGATTCCTCGGGGGGCGTGATAAGCGTGCCCATATTTTCTCGGACACGAGCGCAGCTGGGTGAATCGATCGAGCTGCTGGACATCGTGGAGGTTACAGGGGAGATCTTGTTGTATCAGGGCGAGTTTGAGGTGGTCCCTGAAGGAGCCGGCGATGTAAAGGTCATCCACGCGGCACCCGTGAAGATTTCAAGCCTGACAGAAGAAAACGCTGGTTCAATCGTGAAAGTTCAGGGGTCGATAGTGGAGAGGGAGATCGTCGGCAGCGGGAACATCATTTTGACCTTGGGAGAAGACGGCGGGCAATTGCCGGTTTTCATTTCTTCTTGGATCGTGGAGGACGGCCTACCGGAGATGCACGTTGGAAATATTGTCCGCGTGGACGGATGGCTCCAGCTCTATAAGGGCGAGCTGGAGCTGAAGGTGGTCAACGCCTCCCACCTACATGTCATCGAGGCTGCATAGATGCTAGACATGCTCGCCTACACGCTGGCGGGCGTTGGGCTCGGCGTCATCACTGGGTTAATTCCAGGACTACATGTTAATAACTTGACGCCCTTCTTCGTAACGCTTGCAGCCGGAGCCTCCTTTAATTTGGCAGCGCTGATAGTCGCAATGTCGATTACGAATGTCTTCATCAGCTATATTCCCTCCATATTTCTAGGGGCCCCCGAGGAGGGCACTGAACTTTCGGTTTTGCCGGCCCATCGTCTTCTTCTGGAAGGGCGCGGCTATCAAGCAGTAAAGCTAACGACAATAGGATGTTTGGGGGGGTTGCTCCTGTCCGCAGCGCTCCTGCTGCCCTTCATGTTGGTGATAACGCCAGCATACGAGGCAATCCGTTCGTATATGCATTGGCTGTTGACTTTCGTGATTGCCGTGATGATATTTCTCGAACGCTCTCGAACGGGAGTTATTTGGGCGACGGCAATTTTTCTCATATCGGGCCTGCTCGGCTTGTTCGTCTTGGACACGAAATTTATCGAGGGGGAAAACGCACTGATGCCTCTGCTCTCCGGGCTTTTCGGTATAAGCGTGCTGCTGCCCAGCATCTTTCACGGTAACACATTGCCCGAACAGCAAATCGATGATGAACCCGTCAACCTGCGCTCAAAAACCAAACCGCTTTTCGCCGGGACGGCCGCTGGGGCATTAACGGGGATAATCCCGGGCATTGGCCCATCGCAGGGGACGGTAATGGCACAGCTCCTGACAAGGTCGAGTGGAACTGAGGATTTTTTGACGGCCGTGAGCGGAGTCAATACATCGAAGGCGCTCTTCTCATTCGTGGCATTGTATGCAATCGGAAGAGCCAGAAGCGGTGCCGCAGTCGCTGTCGGAGCGATGATGGAGGTGGGTGCCGGCGAACTATTATTCTTAGTAGGGGTGGCTCTTCTCGCTGGTGGAATAGCGGCGGTGCTACAATCCAAGCTTGGTAAACTGGCAGCAAGGCACATGGAAAGATTACCTTACCGCGCCCTCTGCATTTCAGTCATCATTTTCGTGGTTTCGATGACGTTCCACTACTCTGGCCCACCCGGACTTTTAGTGCTGGCTACATCCACAGCTATAGGCCTGCTTCCGGCTCTGGTAAAAGTTAAACGAACGCATGCGATGGGTTGCATAATGCTGCCCTGCATCCTTTACTTCGCGGGTTTGAAGGATGTGGTGCTATCGGCTATTGGATTATAGTTTCGTTCATA
>CAYUMT010000107.1:0-5603 GCA_964446015.1 Hadarchaeota archaeon (SeqCode) | reverse complement strand
GAGGGCCCTCATCGAGAAATTCGGTTTGAAAGCGTCCCTCTCCGAAACCGTCGTGGAGAGCTGGTCGAAAATCGCTCAAATTGTGGAGGCCCCCCGCGATGTGGATGAAAGGTTCAAGCATTTGATGGGCGCCAAGGATGCTCCAATACTGGCCGCAGCAGTGAAATCCGGGGCTGAGTGCATACTGATGGGCGATAGAGGCTTTCACCGGGAGGAGATCAAACGTTTAATCGATGTCCTGACGGCGAAACAGTTCCTGGGGAAGCTGAAAGTTTAGGGCAAATCTTTTCACCCGGCGTTCTCTCAACTTGACGCCGACCCTCTGAACAATCTGTTTCACTTTCAGATGTTGTCCGCATATATGTTTTTCACCAATTGGGAAAAGTGTACGTAATGCCCGCACATCGATTTTAAAGGGAACATCATAATAATTTTTAGCAGGGATGGCATTGTTTAAGAAAATAGCGTTCAGCGCAGTTTACACTCCTGAAGCGGAGGGAGGGTATTCTGCCCTCTGTCCGGAACTGGGCGTGGCCAGCCAGGGCGAGACCATTGAGGAGGCCGTCGAACTTTATCTGGAGTCGGCAAAGGAACTCAAGATTTAGGACTCCTTCTGTTTTGTGCTCAGCGATTTCAACCGGCCTTGAAGAGATTTTATTCCTTCAGCGTTAAGGCCGTCCAACAACCTTTCTATCTCGAGAACGAACCTTCTGGTCTGTACAATAAGATCGCCGAAGTCGACTTTGATCTCGGCCGTGTAGTATTGACTCTCGATTCTGTCCTCCTTCGACCTCCTTATCTCCTGAACGAGTTGGCGCGGGACGCTGTCGCTGAACAGGTGGGCGAACAGCGCGATGGTGCAGTCGTGTATCTCGCACTTCACCCCAATCTTCCTGAGCAGCGCGTAGACGGCGAAGTACTTCGCGTAGTAGCTCGCCGAGACCGCCCATTCGGAGATCCCGGCTTTCGCGTTCACTTCCATCGACCTGAGAGCGCTCTTCGATTTCTGCAGGTACGCCCTGGCCAGGTTGTCGGATGGCTTCGTCAGCCTGATGCCCTTGCCCTACCTGAGGCACCACTTAAGATATCCCCGGTCGCTTCGCATAGTATCGCCACATCGCGTCGCAGAAGTCGTCAATCCCCTTGAGCACCACGTGGTTGGGGGCCACTTCCCTCGCCAGGGGATCGCCATCCCGAAGCCCCTTCAGGAACTGGACCTTGGTCATCACCTTCACGCTTACCTCCCTGCCGATGGCCTCGCCGGCCTCCAGGATGGCATTGAGGGGAGGTCCTTTATTAGACATCAAAAGGAGGTCGACGTCGCTCCCCTTGGTAGCCTGTCCCCTGGCGAAGCTGCCGAACAGAATCACTGGCCCATCCACCTCGCCCCCGATTTCGACGACTAGCTTCTTGATCTCAAAGTTCTCAGAGAGGTAGACAATGGTGACCAGAGTTTCCGCGAGCATCAGGTAGTACTTGGAAATCTGGTTGTTCAGATTCAAGCGATACTCCTTGTTTCTCCCCTTGACGGCGCTCACCAAGACGTTCACCTCCTCCAATCGTTCCAGCTGCACGCGGACTGCCTTGACATCGACGCCGACTGCCCTAGCTATCTCCCGCAGGTGCAGGGAAGCGGTGTAGTCACCCCGGTAGAGCCCGAGTATCTTGAGTGTGGTCTGGTTAATGTTGTATTTATCCATCATATGTTGTATTTATACTACACTCTTTAAATCCCTTGCTGACCACATCGGCATGGTCATAATCTCCGGGAGCGCCAACCTGGCCCGCATGGACCACGAGCTGGTCGTGCCCGACGCCAAGTACATCGGGGTCACTGCGAGCAACATCGTCAACTACAAGCTGCCCACGGACAAATTACGGGAGCTGGACGTGAACCGGCTGAAACAGCTGCAGCGAGACCCGAGGTACAACACCGATTTCTGGCAGTCGGAAATCAAGAAGATGCTGGAGATCGGCAGGAAGGCGGAACAGCAGGCGTTCGCCAAGTATGGATTGGCGTATGTTGTGAACGAGTACCTGCCGGCGAAGCTGAAGGAAGTCGAGGGGCAGACGTTCCTAGGTAAGAAGTGAAATTTCCACCTTTAAAGCACAATCAACCAAACTTATATTTTTTTATAGGTTAGGTTAACTCAAGGTAAATCCATTTTTTCCAGAAGTTCAACTTGTTTTTTGAGGTCGAATTTCTCGGCGAGTTTGTGCAGGTAGCCCCAATCCAGCCGCTTCAGCTCCTTGAGCTTGGGGACCAAGTGACCTAGCCCGGCGAGATCCTTTTTCCTGCTCACGGCGAGCTTGCACGCGATCGCGTCCTCTGGCTTGGCGAGGAAGACCTTGACCGGTTGTTGACCGATGCGCAGCTCAGCCAGCAATTCCTTCGCATTGCGGTGGGCGTACTGGAAGAGCTTGCGGACTTTGGGTTCGGCGGGGCAAACGAAGTCCACGGGTAGCAAGCCCTTCCCCTTGAGCAACGTCAGCTCGGCTACTCCCTTTGTCGATATCGTGAAGATCTCGTCCGGATGTTTTCGCTCGAGTTCCGTCAGGGTGAGGAAGATTTCATCGACGTCGGTGGGGAATTCAAACAAAAGGTCTACGTCGCCGGTCGAATATGTTTCACCCAGGCGGGGTTCGACCAACAGCAGCGCCGCGCCTCCGGTCACGACCACGCTCGGATATCTCAGGCCCTCCGACGCGAGGAGGGAAAGGGCGTGCTCGATGGACTCGAGCACCAGCTCACGAAACCGACGCTCGGGCATGCTTCACCAGCTCGTGCCAAGACCTCTCCGCGCGGGGCAATCGCCGGCAGGAGCAGACCGGCACCCCCTGCTCCCAGTCGAGCCCCAGCAGGTGCGCATATGAGGAGACGACGACGCAAACTTCGTCGAGGGGCCCGGTCGCGCGGCACTGCCTGCAGCGCTCCAGCGACCTCGCCACCAGCCCGCGGAGGTTTTTTTCATCAAGATCAACTTCGGGCGCCTCTCCGCGAAGGAGTCCAAGCATCCTCCGCCCAGCCGAGGTCAACAGCGCCCGCTTGAGCGGCCGCCCCTTTCGACCCGAGTGAACCGTCTTGACCGAGACCAGCCCCGAGGACTGCAACTGATCGAGCAGATTGGAACTGCGGTCGGCGCTTACCCTCAGTGCCTTGGCCAGCCCGGTCACCGACGACCCGTCGGCCAGTGACAGCGCCTGCCTCAAGGCATCCGTCAGAGGAAGTCCTCGTTTTACCGCCAAATGTATCCCTGAATAAAGTCATAGTTTCATTATTTAAATGTGTAACGGCTGCCCGTCTACCTGAACTGCGACAGGGACCCGTTCGGCTTCCACATAGCCATGGTCATAATCTCCGGGAGCGCCAACCTGGCATACATAAACCACGAGCTTGCCGTCCCGGACGCGAAGTACATAGGCGTGTCGGCGAGCGACATCGTCAACTACAAGCTCCCCACCGACAAGCTGAGGGAGCTGGACATCAACCGCCTGAAGCAGCTGGCCAAGGACCCTAGATACAACACTGAGTTCTGGCAGTCGGAGATCAAGAGGATGCTCGAGATAGGGAAGAAGGCCGAGCAGCAGGCTTTCGCGAAGTACGGGCTGGCGTACGTGGTGGACGAGTACCTGCCGGCGAAGCTGAAGGAAGTCGAGGGGCAGACGCTCCTGGGTAAGAAGTGAAATTTCTCCCTTTGGAAGCACAATCAACCAAAAATATATTTTTATAGGTTAGAGAGAACTCAAAGCGATCATACTATTCGGAGCGGTATCGCTGAAGGACCTGACCGTTAAATTCGCCGTGTTTACGATCAGGTTCTCGGCATATGTGCCGTCGCCCACAATGATGGTGTCGTTAGACGCCTGCAGGACCCACGCCTCAGCCAGCGGGATGGCGACGAGACCCAATCCATTTGGGCATAGTTTCTCCTTCAACAAGTCTCCTTCGGTAGCCTATCCAAGTTAAGTCGTATCAGTTTTAAGATACTGTATCATGAACGAATTTGATTACCGGGAAAACACCGTAACGCGAGTTCAGGGGGTGCAGATCCCAATAGCCTATGTGAAGGTACCCATGGCGAACGGTTTCGATTGCCCCCAAAAAAGTTGTGGTCTCTGTTGCGTAACTCCCACGGGGGAAGGCAGTTTCAAGCGTGTTCCTTTTGGCGAACTTCATAGGTGTGAACATTTTGACCTCGCGGCTCGATTATGTAATAGGTACGAATCACGGCCGTTCATGTGCAGGCTATTCCCATTCCTAATCATTCCAAGTTCAAGTGGATTGATTTTTAGTCCTAACCTAGAATGTCCCTTTTTTTCTGAAACCAATCAATATTTCGGTTTAAAAGAACTTGTAACCCTAATGGAAAAGGATAATGAACTCTCAAATGGCATCAAAAACGAATATTTAGATTCGTTGACATTCATGGAGTCAGAAAGGGAAAAATTCCGCGATGTTTTTGTTTATGACTGTAAAACAGTTCCCAGACAAGTTTTTGTCACGCCTGCGGATCCAGAAATCATCAGGGCGACTGTAGAAAGGAATCTCAAATCAATGGTAAAATTTGACGACTTTTTCCAAGAAGTTAATGACTTTGTGAGTAAGTGTTGGATAGATGTTTACTCGGAGTGCTCATATCCTGAAGGCTCGCTCAAAAGATTGGTCCTTGACGATGTGGAGAACAGATCAGGAGACAGGCCGCTTATAAGCCTGCCAGAATTGATCATCAATTTTAATGAACCCGAGTGGGTATCCTACATAAAGCCGAATTCGGATGGAAAAAACCCGTCTTTGATGGCCCTAAAAAATAATGGGCCCAAAATACTGATTAAGGACATCTTCGAGGGGAAAAATTGGAAAATAAAAATTTCCAAAATCTCGCCCACTCTAGATTTCTCACCCGATGCGAAGAGAATGTTTTTTGAATACGCAAAGCTGATTTTCTTGAGGGAATTATTCTTCCCGGTGCTTAAGAGAGCCTACGCAATTTCCATCGGCGATTCAAATCCAGCTGCTGAGTCAAAACGCGCCAGATTTGAGGCCTACGTGGAAACTTTTTACACGCCATTTCTATATTTTCTTGCCGATGCTTTGCTATTTTGCGCCAGGGATGGGACAGATCACATCGACAAGCAATTGTGTCGGGAGATTATCTCCTCGGTTGATTCCAGAGTCCCTTCCCATATTTATTAAACCTTCGCGCTCGTTGCTCCCGATTTTGCGAATACTTTCGGTAATCTCTCCCCGAATACCAGCTACCTGTCTGAGGCCCATCTCCTCATGGAGGTGTTGCCGATGGGGAGGACCGTGCCGAGCTTCTGTATGGCCCTGGAGGCGGAGATAGCCAGGTGGGAACGCTGTCGCCAAACAGGTGACCGAACAACGCGATTGTGCAGTCATGTATCTCGCATTTGACCCCGATCTTCCCGAGCAACGCATGAACGGCGAAATATCCCGCATAATAGCCCGCCGACACCGCCCATTCGGTTATCCCAGGCCTTCGCGAGGTACGGGCTGGCCTACGTGGTGGACGAGTACATGCCGGCGAAGATCAAGGAGGCCGAGGGGCAGGAGTTCCTGGGCAAGCGGTAATCGTTACATA
>CAYUMT010000106.1:0-5705 GCA_964446015.1 Hadarchaeota archaeon (SeqCode) | reverse complement strand
ATGAACTCATATGAGAGATTGATGGCCGTTTTGAGCGGGAGGAAGGAAGAAATCGATCGGCTCCCTGCAATGAACTCCGTCGGCACCTTTACTGTGGACGCCATGAAGGCCTTCGACGCCCACTGGCCAGCAGCGCACAGGGATCCAGAGAAGATGGCGAGGTTAGCCGTGGGGCTTCATAAACTGGCTGGCCTCGATAACGCGACATTGCCGTTTGAACTGACGTTTGAGGCCGAGATTTTCGGTGCCCCCGTAAATTTCTTCGAGAATAAGGTAAAATGGCCCACCGTTGAGGGGTTTATCGCCCACGAGGTATCCGACCTTAAATTTCCCAAGGATATATCCACCGCTGGGAGGGTACCGGTCATCACGGAGGCTATTAAAATCCTTAAAAAAGAATTCGAGGGAAAGGTTCCCATAATCGCCTACATAAATTGTCCATTTACCAGCATAAGCAGCTACTTGGTTGAGCCGATAGAGTTCCTGAAGAGTCTAAAGAGCAACCCTGACAAAGCCCACGAATTCTACAGAGAAACCTACCCATATTATGCCGAAATCGCTAACCTGTTCAAGGAAGCTGGTGCCGACATAATAACCTACCGGGAGGAAGGGGTATCACTAGACAACATTTCTCCAAAGAATTTCGACGATTTCGTTAGGCCATATCTCACAAAAATGATCGGCCTCACCAAACCACCTAGGATCCTTCACACATGTGGCCAATGCATAAGCGGCGAAATAGAAATTATTGGGAAACTGATAGAATGCGGGACAGAGGCCATCACCATAGAGGAGAGGACATCCATGAAGACGGCTAAAGAAATAGCCGACCGAGTCAAGCGTGGATATCCAATAGGGGGAAACATCAACGCTTTCACCGTCATACACGAAGGGCCCGTCGACAAGATCAGGGAGTTCGTCAGAAGGGCTATAGAGAACGGGACGGACATGGTGGCCCCGGGATGCGACTTCTTCCTGGAAACCCCAACCAAACATGTGAAGGCGTTCGTGGACGCGGTGACAGAGTTCGGAACGCCACCACCATTTGCCAAGAAGTAGGAGGCGAGAAATTGTTCAAATTCAAAGCTCCACAAAAAACCTTCCAGATAGGAAATGTGAAAATTGGAGGGCAGCCGGGAGAACTCCCGAAGGTGCTTATCGGGACTATTTTTTACGAGGGACACGAAATCGTGGATGACCCAAAGAAGGGAATCTTCAACAAAGAAAAGGCAGAGAAGCTCATAAACAGACAGGATGAACTCTCGGACCTTACAGGCAACCCGTGCGGACTAGATGTCGTCTGCACCTCGCTTGAATCGGCACGTAACTATATAGATTTTGTTTCGGGGGTCACGGACGCCCCAATCTCGGTCGATATTTGGAACCCGGATATCAAGCTCGAGGTGCTAGGTTACTTGGCTGAAGTCGGTCTTGCGGACAGGATCATCTATAACAGCCTGATGTCTGCCCCATTCCCAAAGGAAGACGAAATTAATGCAGTTAAGGAATCCAAGGTAAAGGCCGCCATACTGCTGTGCTATAACATTAAGGATCGCTCGGCAAAAGGTGTCATATCTCTCCTGAAAGGCGCAGAGGGTCAAAAGAGTATGCTCAAGATAGCCGAGGAAGCAGGGATAGAAAAGCCGTTGGTGGACGCGACCATTTTCACCTACATCCCGAGCATAGGGGTGGGAGCTAGAGCGTGCTTCATGGTAAAGGATGAACTGGGTCTGCCAGTGGGTGGCTCACCCGGAAATGCGACCACCGTCTGGAAAAAGCCAAAGGAGTGGGGTGCGGACATATTCAAAGCATGCGAGACAGCCTCACAAGCCGTCCCTCTGGCCTTGGGCGCTGACTTCCTGCTTTACGGGATAATTGAGTCGGCCCCCTGGCTGTTTCCCGCTTGCGCCGCCGTGGACGCGATGGTCGCCACTGCCGCTAGAGTAGAATTCGGATTAAAGACCTTGACGACGGATCACCCACTGTATAAATTGTTCCCGGAATTCATCGAAAAGCTAGAAAAGGCTGCACTGTGATTTAATTGAAAGGATGTATGTATCTATCAAGGAGGATGACCCAACATGGCTGAGATGAAATCATACGACCGGTTTATGGCCGTATTAAGCGGTAAAAAGGAGGATGTTGATAGAATCCCGTGCGTAAACTCTGCAAGTGTATCCACCCTTGGATTCATGAAGGCCTTCGACGCCTACTGGCCAGCGGCGCACAAGGATCCAGAGAAGATGGCAAAACTCGGTTCGGCAGCCCACAGGTTATGCGGTCTCGATAACATTTCAGTTCCGTTTTGCATGACAGTTGAAGCGGAAATTCTTGGAGCCACAATCGACTTTCATGATGACAAGGTAAAGTGGCCGTCAATTAGAAAATTCGATGTTAAAGAACCCTCCGACCTCAAATTCCCGGATGATGTGTCAAAGGCCGGAAGGATTCCGGTCATCGTGGAGGCAATTAAAAAGTTAAAGGGGGAATTTGGGGGCAAGGTTCCAGTGAACGTTTACATAGTTCCTCCGTTCACAAGTATCAGCAGCTACTTGGTGGACAGCATTACGTTTTTAAAGTGTCTGAAGTCGGCTCCGGAAAAGGTTCACCAGTTTTGTAAGGATACCCTCAAATTGTACATTGAGATGGCGAACTTGTACGCGGAAGCTGGGGCTGACGTAATCACTTTTCATGAAATGGGGGCCTCCAATGACAACATTTCGCCAAAGCATTTTGACGAGTTCGTTAAACCCTATCTAAAGGAAATCATCAGTCACCTAAAATTGCCTACGATTCTGAACATATGCGGTTCAACCATACTGATAGCTGATAAGATGGTGGAAGTCGGCGCGAGCGCCATAGCAGTTGACGAGAGAACCCCGATTGACAAAGCTAGAGGCGTTGTGGACGGGATCAAGCGGGGATATCCCATAATCGGAAATGTACCTTCTTACGGGGTAATACACACGGGTCCCATCGAAAAGATCAGGGAGTTCGTAAAGATGGATATAGAGAATGGGGTGGATATGGTGGCGCCCGGATGCGATTTTTGGCTTGAAACACCTATTGAACACGTAAAAGCATTCGTGGACGCCGTAATCGAGTTTGGGTCAAAACCTGAGTAAAGTTTATATGGAGTCAGGTAAATTTTCTATGTCTTAAAGTTTGGGGGGGAATAAATGAGCGATGAAAAAAAGGAGGCCATATTCAAAAAGCTTTCCGAGGCCGTGATCAACGGCGACACGAAAATAGCCGAAGAGGGAGCTAAGGAATCGCTAGCCGAGGGAATCAAGCCATATGAGACAATAATTAACGGACTAGCGGAAGGGATGAAGGTAGTTAGCGGCAAGTACGACTCAAAGGAGTACTTCCTGCCTGATCTGCTTTTGTCTGCTGACGCGATGTACGCGGGATTGAACATCCTGACCCCACACATTCCCAAGTCGGAAGCGAAGTCAAGGGGCAAAGTGATCCTGGGAGTGGTCGAAGGGGACGTACACGACATTGGAAAAAACATTGTTAAGGTTATGCTGACGGCTGCTGGGTATGAGGTCGTGGATTTGGGCAGGGATGTGCCAACTCCTGACTTTATTGAAAAGGCCAAGAGCGATGGAGCGCAGGTGATAGCGATGTCGACACTTATGACGCCAACACTCATGTCTATGAAGGCTGTGGAAGATCAACTAAAGGAAGAAGGACTAAAGGGTAAAGTCAAGACCATCATAGGCGGCGGCTCGGTCAGTGAAGAGTGGAGAGAGAAAATGGGTTCAGATGCTCTCGGCAAGGACGCCATGGAAGCCGTTGACAAAGTCAAACTGTTAATAGACAGCATCATGACGGCCGTAAATGCAATGAAAGAAGACAAAAAGTAACAGGAGTAAGCTGTACTTGCCCGCCGATATCGAGGTAGTTTTTCAGCCCTATGGTAAGAGAGCGAAATTTTCGTCCGGCGTCAAGATTTTAGATGCCGCCAGGAACTTAGGCGTAGACATCTCCTCGCTTTGCGATGGAAAAGGCACCTGTGGAAAATGTAAAGTTAAGATTCAGACGGGGGGAGCAGGCCTAAGCGCCATCACGGATAGGGAGCTCAAGTCCCTATCAAAGGATGAGTTAGATGCTGACATAAGGTTGGCATGCCAAGCCCAATTATCGACCCCCTCTATAATATTCGTCCCACTGAGAAGCAGGGTGGGGTCCCAGAGGCTGCAGACGGAAGGTCAGGATGTACCCGTGGAGCCCAACCCGCTGATTAGGAAATATTTCTTGCAAATGCCAAAGCCAACTCTCCACGACACCAGGTCGGACGAAGACAGGATCCTCGACTTATTAAACAAGCAATATGGTCTTTCCAATCTTAAAATTGATTTCGAGATCGTTAAAGATCTTTCAATCGTTCTCAGAAAAGCAAATTGGAATGTTACGGCGGTTGTTTGGAAGAACGACATTGTAGTTGTCGAGCCCGGGGATACCTCCGAAAGATGCTTTGGCCTAGCTGTGGATGTCGGCAGCACAAAGCTAGCAGGTTTCTTGATGGATCTTAAAACTGGCAAGGTGGTCGGAGTCGCCGCTAGAATGAATCCCCAAATCCCGTTGGGCGAGGACGTCATGTCGAGAATAACTCATGCGATGATGAACGGAATGGACGCCCTTAAGGAGCTACAAACAGCGGTGGTTTCAGGGATAAACGAAATAATCGATGAATGTTGCGAAAATGCCCAAGTGAAAACAGCAGAAATTTATGAACTTAACTTTGTCGGCAACACGGCGATGCAGCTCCTGTTACTTGGAATCTGGCCTCAATACGTAGCGCTCTCACCCTATCCTCCGGTCTTGAGGAGAGGCGTTGATGTAAAAGCCGCTAAGTTAGGCCTCAAAGCCCACCCTAATGCGAACGCCCATCACGTCCCCGTCATTGGAGGATTTGTCGGTGCAGACAACGTCGCGGTTGTCCTGGCAACAAAAATGATGGAATCCGATGATATGATAATGGCAATCGACATAGGCACAAATACAGAAATTGACTTGGGAAATAAAGACCAAATCCTGTCCGACTCCTGCGCCTCTGGCCCAGCCTTTGAAGGTATGGAGGTCAAATTTGGCATGAGGGCCTCAACGGGGGCCATAGAAAAAATAGGCATAGACTCTGAAACGTTAGACCTTTACTATCGAACTATAGGAGATACCCCACCCGTTGGTATATGCGGCTCAGCACTCGTCGACGCTCCAGCTGAGCTCCTCAAGTCAGGTTTGATAAATATGAGGGGCAACTTTGTCCAGGAAATGACCAAAAAAACAGATAGACTAAGGAAGGGACCGGATGGATGGGAGTTTGTGGTGGCATGGAAAAAAGAAACGAGCATAGACACAGATATCACTGTGACGCTAGCGGATATTAGGGAACTGCAGAAGGCGAAGGCCGCTATGTACACAGGGGGCGAAATTCTGATGAAGAGAATGGGTGTAACGGTAAAAGATGTAAGTAAGCTAGTAGTCGCTGGTGCCTTCGGAAATTACATCGACCCGGAGAGCGCTAGGACCATTGGAATGTATCCTGAATTTCCACTTGAAAAGATCGAGTTTGTGGGAAACATCGCCGGAACGGGATCCAGAATGTGCTTGCTCTCGGAAGAGATGAGGGAGTACACAGAAAAAATAAGCAAAAAGGTGAAATACTATGAGCTCGCGGTGGACAAGGACTTCCAGGA
>CAYUMT010000105.1:0-5853 GCA_964446015.1 Hadarchaeota archaeon (SeqCode) | reverse complement strand
TGAGGAACTAGTTATCGTAGAAGATGTTGTAGCGCTTCTTGAAAACAGGTATGATGTGCATACAAATTTCGAGTATTCTTTTCAAAAAGAGGATGTCTAGATATCCCGTTGGTTATAAGGGCTTCATCACCTGTAATGAACTGTCGAAGTTATGAGGAATTCGAACACATACAATCTCATTAGGGTTTATTGCCATCCGCCTCGGCCAGCGTCCAAAAGTAATAGCAGTCATGTAAGATTACGTTTTAAAACCAGAGCAGAACTTGAGAGAAAAAGTTATAAAGCAACTGCTCGATAGAAAACAGGGATAGTAAAATGGGAAGAGTTAGAGTAGACCAATTTGGACAGGGAGTTTTCCAAAGAATATATCCTGTTTATAAAAATTGTACTGGGTGCAGAATATGCGAGATCGAGTGCAGCTTGGCCCACTATAAAACTATAAATCCCGAGCTTTCTAGGGTAAAGATCTATTCGTATCGCGGTATAGACGTGCCTGTCCTTTGCAGGATGTGCAAAACTCCTAGGCCCTGTATTGAGGCATGCCCTGTTCAGGCGATTTCTAAAGATACAGAAACTGATGCCACAATCGTTGATAAGGAGAAATGTACTGGCTGTGGACTATGTGTAAAAGCGTGCCCCGCTAAGGCCGTCAGACTGCATCCTGAGGAAAAGCATGCGTTAATATGTGATCTATGCAGCGGTGACCCTTCCTGCGTTAAAGCCTGTCCAGAACGGGTTTTGGAGTTTATAGTTGGACCAGCTGATTACATTGCCCCGGAGCATTATGCATACCCTCCAGAAGTTATTGTTGAGGATTTGAGGAATACGATTTACTATCATGAAAAAAAATCAACGAGGTAGGAAGATGGCGGGCGGCTATTCGGGTCAAATACTGAAGGTAGACTTAAGTAAGAATTCAGTGGAAAAAATGCCATTGGATTTTGAGGTTGCAAGGAGGTTTATAGGTGGGAGGGGGCTTGGAGAATGGTACCTGTGGAAGGTGATGGAGCCAGGCGTAGATGCACTGAGTCCCGAAAGCGTGTTTATTGTGATGGCCGGTCCCCTTACAGGTCTTCCTCAGGGGAGATCAACAATAGTATCCAAAAATCCTCTTACAGGGGGAATCGCCCACACGAGTGCGGGCGGGAGTTTCCACCCAGAACTCAAGTTTGCAGGATACGATGGGATCATAATCTCGGGAAAAGCTGAGAGGCCAAAGTATCTCTACATAAACGACGACAATGTGGAAATAAGAGACGCAGGACACATTTGGGGAATGGATACAAGCGAAACCGAGGAGAGGATCAGGGAGGATCTTGGAGATCCATTTGTCCGCGTGATATGTATCGGTCCTGCCGGCGAGAATCTGGTTAGATTTGCATGCGTCACAACTGAATATTTCTGCTCATATGGTCGAACCGGAATGGGTGCGGTAATGGGTTCTAAAAATCTCAAGGCGATAGCAGTTCGGGGAACTAAAGGCTTCCCGATCGAAGATCTCGATGCATTGAGGAAAGCCCATAGAAAATGGGACGAATTCTTACGAAATGCCGCAAAGACTAACCGTTCAGTCCGAGCTAGATTTGAGGAGCCATACATTAACGACATGTTCTCAGAGTTTGGCGTGTACAGCGTTAAAAATAATCAGGAGACGTGGAGCCCGGATGCTTGGAAGATGGGCTCGTACAATTTAGAAAGGCATTTTTGGGTTCGTCACTGGGCGTGCTTCGGTTGTCCGATACATGATCGCCAAATAGGTATTGTTAGATCTGGAGCGTATGCGGGCACAATCGAAAAAGGTCCGGGTTATGAGCCGAGTGGCATGTTGGGTGCAGTGTGCGGTCTTTTCGATCCTGCAGCTGAGATGCGTATGGTTGAATTAGCCGATGGGCTTGGAATGGACGTTGTCGGTCTGGGCAGAACCGTTGCGTTTGCTATGGAATGTTATCAAAGAGGTATACTGACAAAAGATGACTTTGGTGGGATAGATTTAAAATGGGGAGACCCCGAAGCCATGGAAAAACTCATTAAGAAAATTACCTATCGAGATAGAATTGGCGATGTTTTCGCTGAGGGAGTCAAAAGAGCTTCTGAAAGAATTAAGGGGTCCGCAAAATATGCCCTGCATGTAAAAGGTCAAGAGATCATCGCCCAAGACTGGAGAGCCAGCCTTCACACAGCGATAGGTCAAGCGACCGTAAACCGTGGTGCCGATCATTTGCAGGGCACGACAAAAGAAGAGCAGTTTTCAGCGGCCCTCGTGGATTCCTTGGATCTCTGCTTTTACCATTCTAATTTCTATGGGTACTACGAACATTTCCCGCTTTACTCGAAACTGTTAAATTATATTACAGGTTGGGATGTAACTCTAGAAGAACTGATGACCATCGGGGAGAGGATATGGAACCTTGAAAGATGCTTTAATGTCAGAGAGGGTTTTAGCCGCAAAGACGATGCAATACCTGACAGATTCTTTGAAGAGCCTGTGCCGTCCGGGCCTGCTAAAGGATCAACTCTGAATCGCGAGGATTTCGAGAAGGAGATCTCTAAGTATTATAGGGAAAGAGGATGGGAAGAGGAAACAGGTATCCCCTCATCCAAAAAGCTGAAAGAGTTGGGCCTAAAGGATATAGATGCGGAATTACAAAAATTTTTAAAACGTTAAAATATTTTAAAATTGACTGGATAAAGGATAAGGTGTAGGGTAAAAAGATGGAAGTTAGAATATCGGTCGTTCAGCCTAAAAGTTTCAGAGAAAATGAAGAGAGAAACGTGGAGTGGGCATTGCGATACATCGACGTTGCTGCTAAAGAGGGGGCAAAAATTATATGTTTCCCGGAAGGATATCCAGGTCCTTTTTGGGAAAAATTTTACTATTATAAAGAGCCCAAAATTTACGATTGGACTGAAAAAGTATGCTCGAAAGCTAAAGAACGAGGAGTTTATGTAATAGCAGGAAAGTTGGAATACGTTGACGATAAGAACTACTATGATATATTGTTATTAATAAACCCTGATGGAAAAATAGCTGGAAGATACGAGCGTACCACGCCGGTAGGTCCATATCTTTTTGACAACGGATATCAAGTAGGGAACGACCTTCCAGTCTTTGAAACTCCTTATGGTGTTTTGGGGTTGTTAACGTGCAGTGAGGTCTACTCCCCAGAGCTATCTAGGGTCTTGGCCTTAAAAGGCGCGGAAATAATTTTCCTGCCTGCAGGCGGGTTGATAGCAGAGTTAACCCCGACCTGGAAAACGCTGGTGTGGGGCAGGGCTATTGAAAACCTAGCTTATACAGCCACCTGTCAGCAGGTGTTTGGAGTAGAGGACGGCATTGCTATGATCGCAGGGCCAGAGAAGATACTGGGCGAAAAGAAGGACGAAGGAATTTTAACCACCACAATTGATTTAGAAAGAATAAGATGGCTCAGAGAGCAAGAAGAAAAAATCGAATTTCCAAAAAAATACATGGTTGTGCCGGGAACCTTAAAGTGGAGAAGACCGGAGTTATACAGGAACTCTTATAAGAATTGGTAGTGGTCACGCGCTTGAGATTCATCATCGATCCACGGTTCTGGTTTCATCAGGGCAAGACCGCGTATTCAGATGGCAAAGGAGAGTATAGTTGTGCTGCTTACGGTCAAGGTTTAAATCACAAGTCTATCCATTTTATTCAGGAACCAGAAAGGTGTGTGAAATGAAAGCAATGGTGCTCCACCGATTTCACGAGCCGTTAAAAATGGAAGATGTGGAAATACCTGAGATAGGGCATCGCGATGTTCTGATTAGGGTTAAAGCATGCGGCGTGGCATATGGCGACTTATCAGTTAAAGATGGACATATGGGTGGTAACCCCCCTATCGTTCCTGGATGGGAGGTAGCTGGTGAAGTTGAGGAGATCGGTGATGATGTGCAGGGACTCAGAAAAGGAGACCGGGTTGCAGTATCCATGTATCTAACATGTGGAGCGTGCAGGTTTTGTAGAACAAACAGGGACACGCTTTGCATTAATTCAAGGGGGTATGTCGGTGTGCATATAAACGGGGGGTATGCTGAGTACATGGAAGTCCCAGTTGAAAACATACTTAAAATTCCAAGCAACGTTTCATTTGAGCAGGCGTCCATCGTGGCTGATACGGTTGGCACTTCATTACATGCCATAAAAGAAAGGGCTGCAGTTAAGATTTTCGATGATGTTTTAATCGTAGGAGCTGGAGGTGGGGTCGGAATTCATGCAGTCCAAGTGGCAAAGCTGTTCGGAGGGAGAGTGATTGCTACTGATATCTCAGAAGAAAAGTTGGAGATGGCAAAGAAATACGGGGCCGACGAAGTCATAAATGCTAAACTAAGATCATTCGATGATGAGGTCAAGAGATTGACCAATGGTAGAGGAGTAGATGCGGTTATAGATAATGTAGCGGTTCTTGAAACGTTACAAGCCAGCTTACGCAGTTTAGCAGTTGCAGGAAGACTCGTGGTCGTGGGAGTTCGTACTGGGATTTCATTTGGAATCGATCCAACTAAGCTTGTGATGCGTGAAATAGTGATTACAGGGGCGCGCAACGTCACCAAGTTAGAAATGGCTGAGGCGTTGGAGTTGGTCGGCCAGGGAAGAGTCAAGTCCATCGTTACGAAGACCTTTCCGCTACATGAGGCGGAACTTGCTCATGAATTGCTGAGGGCAGATAAAATAACAGGAAGATCTGTTCTTGTACCTTAACCTCCCTTGCTTCATAAAAAGTAAACGATGGCTGAACTCATTATCCTTGCTAAACTTGACAAATTTAAATCTGTTGTCGGGATGGACTCTAATGCCGCTTTTGGGTGCTGACGCGGGGTGAACAACCCCTAGTGATGATCTAGAATGTCGCCCACTGCCGGATATCCCAGATGATGAGTTTTGACCCGTAGGTTTTTTAAGTGTTTTTGAGCCTCATCTCAATTGATTCGAAAACTGCCCCTCATGTTCCACGGCCTGCCAGAACCGGACTTTAAAGGGGATAAAAGATAATTTTCCAGTAGGCTTATACAGAGCATCCCAAATCATTTCTAGGCCGATTCGGTGGGGCGACGAGGAACTCGACAAGACCAAATGTGGACGCATCGGATTATTCTCGAACGTAGCGGAGAACCCAATCCAATTCTCCAATGGAATGGTTTAGATATGGAGCCTAAAATATAGTCGAAGAATTCAACACATCATCGGTATTCCTCGGCATGACCGAAATTTTTAATAACGATTAAACAATGATATAACTGGTCCGATCATGGTTAGAATTTCAGTTGTTCAACCCAAAGGGGTTGTGGGAAAAGAGGAGCAAAATGCAAAGAAGGTACTGAGCTATATTGACATGGCGGCCGAGGAGGACGCAGATATAGTTTGTTTTCCTGAGGGTTATCCAGGTCCGTTCTGGGATCGTTTTGTAGTTGGCGGAGCAAAAAAGTACAGTTGGATGAATGAAGTTAGCTCAAAAGCCGAAAAAAATGGTATTTACATAATTGCGGGAGGATTAGAGTATATTGACGATGAGAACTATTATGATGTAATGTGGTTAATAGGGCCAGATGGGAAAAATAGAGGGAAGTATATACGGACAACGCCACACCCTCCATATCTCTTCGATGAAAATTGGAGATTAGGGGACGATTTACCGGTGTTTGAAACTGATTTTGGGACGATCGGGATACTGACCTGTAGCGAAGTATACGCTCCAGAGTTGTCCAGGATATTGGCCCTTAAGGGAGCTGAGATTATTTTCTTACCTGCTGGAGGCTTTATAGCGGAGTTGATGCCAACTTGGAAGGTCGTGATACGAGCTCGGGCAATTGAGAACCTAGCGTGAACTGCTAGCG
>CAYUMT010000104.1:0-5858 GCA_964446015.1 Hadarchaeota archaeon (SeqCode) | reverse complement strand
GTTGCGGTTCGCGGTAGCGGCTCCGTGGAGGTGGCAGAACCCGAGAAGGTTATTGAAATCGTGGACAAAATTTATGAATCAATTAAAAAAGACGCGTTCATGAAGATTTGGAGAGAAAAAGGGGTCCCAGCTCTTAATGAACATGTCAATGATACAGGAAATATACCTGTAAAGAATTTTCAGAGCATTTATTTCGACAGGATGCACAAAATAGGTTATGATGCTTTCGCGCAATACTACAAAAGACATGTCGCTTGCTTTGCCTGTCCGGTCCACTGTGATAAATATCTCAAAATCGATGAAGGGAGGCCTTATGCAGGCACATGGGATTATGACATACAAATTACGCCGGCATCTAATTTCGCTAAATTCCGCATAGACGACGTGAACACATGTATAAGGGGACATTGGCTCGCTAATACGTATGGGATTGATATCCAAAGCGCATTAATAGCGATAGGTTGGGCCATAGAGTGTTATGAGCGTGGGATACTCACAAAATACGACACCGATGGACTTGAGCTGAAATGGGAAGACCCCCTACTCGTGCTAGAACTGTTAAGGCGGGTGGTTTATAGAGAGGGAAGGCTAGGAGACCTCCTAGCTGAAGGAGTTGTAATTGCGTCAGATAAGATAGGGCGGAATTCTAAAAAATACGCGATGCACATCAAGGGTATGGAATTGGACGATGAAGTAAGAACCAGCATAGGTTGGGGCTTTGGGGTCATAACGGACATAAGGGGGGCAGCACATCTTCAGGGAGCTATAGCAATACCTCCAAAAGACATTGATCCATATGCTTACGAGGGAAAACCCAAGTTGTGTTTTGACATGGAGCATCTAAGAGTAGTATCAGACTGTTTAGAAATATGTGCTTTTGTGAGTCCATGGTATAGTTTAACCCTTTCGTACGGGTTTGATGAATATGCCCAATTAATAACTGCAGCTATGGGTTGGAAAGTTACTAAAGAAGACCTATGGCTAATAGCAGAGAGAATCATAAACGTTATGAAAGCCACTAATGCTAGAGCAGGTATAACCAGAAAAGATGACTATCCACCCGAGAGAATGTTTGAACCCACACCTGACGGCCCATGGAAGGGCACTTGTCTGGACCGGGAAAAGTTCGACAAGATGTTAGATGAGTATTATAAGCTCCATGGATGGGACAAAAAAACAGGCGTGCCAACTAGAAAAACATTAGAAGGTTTGGGGCTCAAAGAAGTCGCAGACGAATTAGAAACTATGAAGAGATAAAAGCATTTCAAAATTGTAGAAGCCCAATTGATAAAGGACTTACTATTTTTTCTTATCTGTAAAAATGAGCTAGCAAATAAAAAATACATCCGAAATCTTGAGACGGTGGGAAAACTGATTTAAAAACCTAACCATAATTTTTTGAAATGCTCAAGATTGAATATTTTTACTCAAAATTTATCTTAAATATGCCGAAAAGAATAAATAGCATAAGAAAGAAACTCCAATTATATGCGAAAAGAAGCAATTAGTTTAATAGTCGTAGTCTTGGTTATAGTGATTGCGGTCGGCGCATACATAGCAACTCTACCACCAACGCCTACTACGACTCCTACTACAACGCCTACTATGACTTCTACTACGACTCCTACTACAACACCCACAGAGAAATTAAAAGTAGCAGTCATTTATGTATCGCCTATAGAAGGTGAAACTTGGAATTTTGCTTTAAATAGTGCAATATTGAAAGCTGTTGAAAAATATGGTATTACATACGATTATACCGAGGCCGTTGCTCCACCAGACGCACCGCGTATAGCTCTAACTTATATTGAACAGGGATATAAACTGATATTCTTCCACAGCTGGTTTCCTGATGCTATTAAGATGATCGGTGCTGATCATCCAGAAGTAGTTGCACTTGGCGGTGGAGGGGGAACAGAACTTGCTGTGCTTTATCCTCCACCCGAAGAAATCCCACCCAACATTGGACACTACGATCAACATTTACATGAGGGTGCATATCTTGCAGGTTTACTTGCTGGAAATTTGACAAAAACTAACAAAATAGGCCTTGTAGGGGGTTTCCCTACGCCACAGGCTAACAGATACTTCAACGGATTTATACAAGGAATAAAGGAAGTCAACGAAAATGCGCAGGCGAAAATTACTTGGATATACTCGTGGTCAGACCCGCCGAAGGCAAAAGAGGCAGCGAAGGCCCTAATAGAGTGGGGAGCCGATTTTATTGGCAGCGACAGACTTCCAGGCCCTGAGAAGGCTACCGAAGAAGCCAAGGATGTTTATGTGGTACAATTCAACGGAAATACACCAAGTTTAGCACCAAACACGTTGATATGTGGTGTACCTTGGATTCTTGATTCAGCTGTAGATTCTATCATAAGTTCGGTAATTGATGGTAAGTTCGTATCTAAGGAATATGTATATACAATGGCGGATGGTGGATGCGATTTCATAATAGATTTACCAGATAAAGTCCCTGCGAATCTCACAACGTATATTCAGGCAGTTAAACAATTAATTATAGAGGGGAAACTAGTAATCACCCCTAACACTAATATTCCAGAACAGGTCTGGGGCATTTAATCCGAAGAATTAAAGAACCAAGATTACTTTGAGGTAGTTTGAGAGAGTGGGGTATAGATGGGTTTAATTATTAAACCTGAGAATTGCGTCGGTTGTCGAATTTGCGAGGTATTATGCGCGTTCCACCATCGAAAGGTATTCAGCCGCAAGATTTCGAGCGTTTACGTCAAACGCGACGAGAGAAAGGGAGATTTTGAACCCGAGATTTTTCAAAAGGCAGTAGGTAAACATCTGGCATGCGACCTATGCAGAGGCGAAAAGCAGCCATTATGCGTCAAGTTCTGCTCGACGGAAGCCTTGACTGTCCATGGGGATGAAGAATGACTGAGAAGATACACGCATATGCTGGAAGGATATTGAGAGTGAACCTCTCAAGCGGTAAAATGACCACTGAGCCCACGATGAAGCACGCAAGGAGGTTCTTGGGTGGAAGGGGTATAAACCAATGGATACTTTTCAACGAGGTTAAACCCGGGACATGGGCATTCGATCCAGGTAATAAGCTCATATTTGGTGCAGGTGTTTTGGTTGGCACGTCAGTACCCGGTGCTTGTAGGTACACTGTTGACGGTAAGAATGTCTGCACGGGGGGGATTGGATCGGCGAACTCCGGCGGTCACTTTGGACCGGAGCTTAAGTTTGCGGGATACGATCACGTGGTTATACAGGGAAGAAGTCGCAACCCCTGCTTCATTTGGATAGATGACGACAAAGTCGAGCTGAGAAATGCTGAACATCTTTGGGGTAAGACGACTTGGGAAACTGATGATCTGGTCAGGGAAGAGCTGGGGGATGATGACGTTCAAGTTGCCGACATAGGGCCGGCGGGCGAAAACTTAGTGAGGGCTGCCTGCATTATCCACGGTGGCGCAAGGGCCGCCGCGAGATGTGGCTTAGGGGCAGTGATGGGGTCCAAAAATCTCAAGGCGGTCGCGGTTCGGGGAACAGGCGAAATCAGCGTCGCCGATCCTGAAAGATTCATGAAACTCGTTGAAGAGTTGTGGCAAAGGGTCATCGGCAACGATGCGATGAAGAGATACATTAAAGAGGGCACGACCGGTCTGCATGAGGATTATGATAGGATAAGTGGAAACCCTCTGCGTAACTTTCAGGATGGATTTTGGGGTCCCGAAAAAATCGAAAGGACGAGTGCAAAGGAGCTTCACGATAAATATGTAGTTAGGCGTATGGCCTGCTTTGCATGTCCGGTAGCTGCGAGCCGCTATCTCAAAGTTTCAGAGGGTCCGCTCAAAGGGGTGGAAGGTGAAGGATACCAATGCAACACCATGCATAATTTTGGTTGTAAGTTGGACATCGACTATCTGCCGGCAATAATTAAGGCACACGTTCTATGCAGCCAATACGGGCTCGATGTCGATAATACTGCCGGGGTCATATCTTGGGCGATGGAGTGTTATGAAAAAGGGATACTTAAAAAAGATGATGTGGACGGGCTTGAGCTTGAATGGGGAAACTACGATGCGGTTTTTGATCTCATAAGAAAAATTGCCCGCAGGGAGGGCGTCGGGGATCTGCTCGCTGAGGGTAGCAAGAGGGCCTCCGAAACTATTGGGAGGGGGTCGGAGAAATATTCGATGAATATAATGGGGCAAGAGTTATATGAGGTCCTTAGGCCACTTGTAGGCTGGAGTCTAGGCGTAATATTGTCCCCAAGAGGAAGCGGACACCTTAGAGGAGCGCCCATAACCGAGTTCGCAAGGATAAGTCCTGAAGAAGGCGAGAAATTCTACGGTGTGCCAACAGCGGGAGACAGAAAAACCTATGAAGGAAAAGCAAAGCTTGTGATTTACTTCCAAAATTTTAAGGCCGTGGTGGATGCAATGAATATATGTTATTGTTTTACGCAGTGGAGTTCTCCATATCTTATTAGCCCAGAAGATTTTTCCAGCCTTTTTGTGGCCGCAACTGGTATACCGATGACTGCCAAGGAACTCATGAGAATCGGCGAGAGGATACACAACGTCGAGAATGCTTTCAACGTAAGAGAAGGAATTACTAGGAGAGCCTATTGGCCACCAGAAAGATTTTTTGAACCCATTAAATCTGGGCCGGGTAAGGGAGATCGTTTGGAGAAGGAAAAATTGGCGAAGGCATTGGATGAATATTATGTGTTGAGAGGTTGGGATGTGAAAACAGGTTTACAAACGAGAGCGAGATTAAAGGAGCTTGAGTTAAAGGAAGTTGCAGACGAATTAGAAAAATTCGGAAAATTAACTTGATGCACTAATATCATAAATACCCCAAACTGATTCAGTCCATGCTTACTCTAACTGGAGGGAACCAAGGTATTATTTTCAAAACAAATCGAGTAAGCTTGTAGAAATAAAAAGAAGTAGAACTGGGGTGTATTTCGACCAGTTCAACAAGGACCGTAACTTCTGGGAGCGGCTCAAGGTGTGGCGCAAGTTGAGGCCGAATCAAAAAAAGAGAAGGGACCAAGTTAACGGCATCAGGGTGGTACGGGGGAAGGGATTTCAGCCCGAATTTACTGGTAAAAAAATAGGCGGGGGTAATTTTCCCAAAGATTTAATATTCATTCGTTGAAACCACGTCAGTTGACTTGCCATGCCTAAAGGAGAAACCAAGCAGAGCTTTGCCGTTGTGGGATTGCTAACGGCAGCGATGATCATCTTTGTAATTATAACCATACTCTCAGGAGCGGTTTTCATAACTTTCCTCGCACATACGCTTGCAGGGATTCCGTACGCCGTGGACGTTCCCTACTACGTCAAGGGTCTGGGAGGGATTGTGCTGAGTATAGGCCTTGTATTCGTGGGTTGGGTATTTAGGTACAGACATCCTAAAGACGTGATTATTTCGACGTGGGTCACTCTGCGAAAGCTCCTTAGGCGGGTAAAAGTTGAGGAGATGGCCGGCAGGAACGAAAAATTCGTCCCCCGAGGTCCTTATCGCTACGTGCGGAACCCAATTTACTTCGGCGTGGTCTCCGTACTACTCGGCGGATCGGCGCTTCTGGGATCAACCGTTCTATTTTTCTGGGGACTCCTAGTGGCTCTTTGGTTCTGGTTCTTCTTGATACCGTTCGAAGAAAGGGAGCTAAGGGTTCTTTTCGGAAGCACCTACGAAAATTACCAGAAACAAGTACCTATGATGTTTCCGTATGGGAGAAGATACAGAGAGCCCGTTACACATGCAAGTTGAGAAAAGAGAGTCATCATGGTAAAATGGTGCGGGGATATATACAGGGTTTCAAAATCGGACACCCAATGTACAGTTTTGTACATGTGAAAAAA
>CAYUMT010000103.1:0-5913 GCA_964446015.1 Hadarchaeota archaeon (SeqCode) | reverse complement strand
TCTGAAGTAGAGATTGTTGAGGTAAAGGAAGTCAACTTGAAAGAACCTCTGGTTATCGCTGGATTCGTCGGGGCTGGCCTGGTGGGATCAATTGCCATTAGCCACATAATCGAACAACTAAAGTTGGAGGAGATAGCCTACGTGAAATCAAGGCACCTACCTCCGGCCGCGATATTTGTGGGCGAAAAGCTTAGACATCCCTTTAGAATTCACGCAGGTCAAAAGGAAAATATCTACGCGATAGTGAGCGAGATACCAATTAAAGAAGATGGTTTCTACTCGATTTCCTCGGCGTTGCTCGATTGGGCGGATGCAAAGGGGACAAGGGAAATGTTGGTCTTAGAAGGGATACCAGTTCCAGGCCTACCAAGAAAACGCCAAGCATTTTGTGTGACTGAAAGTGGCAAGTGCGAGGCTTTCACGGGTAAAGGAATTGAATTGCTGAAGAAGGGAATAATAGTAGGTATTACTGGTGCGATACTGAACGAATGCCTTTCTAGGAAAATCGAGGGCACGGCGCTCCTGACGCCGGCTATGGCCCCCATTCCGGACCCCGAGGGGGCGGCTACCCTGATCGAGGCCTTGAACAAGTCTTATGGGCTCAAAATAGATACATCGGAACTCATCGCTGGGGCTAAAGAAATAAAGGAAAAACTGAAGGAAATCGCTCAACAATATGAGAAGACCGCTACCCCAGAACCAGATAGGATGTATGCCTGAATATCCTGGATTGATTTCCCGCGTCAAATGAAGATATTCCGAGATGAACGGAGCTATCACTATGGAGGACGACAGGAGGCTAAAGTCGATACTAGACGCAAAGGTCGTGGCGGTTGTTGGGGTATCAAGGGACCCATCCAAGGACAGCCACAGGGTCGCGGCCTACCTCAAGGCCCACGAATATCATGTCTTACCCATTAACCCATCCGATGAAAAAATTTTGGGTGAAAAATCATATGGGAGCCTGTCGGAGATCCCAGATGAGCTTCAGAGGAAAATCGAGGTGGTAGATATATTCAGACCATCTGGGAAAGTACAGCCCATAGTCGACCAAGCGATCCAGCTTAAACAAAAGCACGGAGGGCTCAAAGCGATATGGATGCAGCTCGGCATAATCAACGATGTTGCCGCGGAGAAGGCGAGAAATGCTGGCATAGAGGTCGTGATGAACAGATGCATGATGGTCGAGCACAGAAGATTAATGGGAAAATAAAAATATCCAGCGTTCAAATGACTATCTTGTCAAAAGAACCTGAGACACTACATCGATTGAATTAATTATATATCTTTGAACCTCTCTTGAAGGATGATAAGCTTCATTGTGACCAGGAAGCAAAGTTTCTGCTTGACCGTCAGTCGCCAGTCCGAGCAACACGTTTAGGGAGTCAAGTTGTACCTGTAAACTGTAATTATCAGTAAATAGCAATGTCATGTATTCCATCTCAAATGTCATGTCCTCGAGGCTAATGTCATCCTCCGGATAGGCTATTGTCGTGTCCCCGGCAAACAACGCTCCAGTCCTTTGGTCGATAAAGCATATGCTCCCAGGAGAATGCCCTGGGGTAGGGATTACAGTCAAACCAAAAACGGTTTCGCCGCCGTATAGGTATCCGGTGGGCATGTAACCAGTGTAGGTAAAGTCACTGGGAATTCCCGGGAAATTCATGCCAGTCTGAATTAAATATGCATCACCTATTGGTGCGTAGACAGGCACTCCCATCTCCAAGAAATAGCTGCCAGCGCCTGCATGGTCAGCGTGTCCGTGCGTCAGCAAAACCGCAATTATCGGCTTATTGTTGAACCTTTTCTCAATCGCTTCAATCAGAGACTGGTACAGATCCTCAGCACCAGAATCTACCAGAACCAATCCCTCCTTAGTTTCAAATGCGTACACGTTTGCTTTGTAAAATGAGCCGGGCGGCATACCGAGCTCGGGAGATATCAAAATAAACTCCTCAAACCTGACCACGCCACGCCGCTCCATATGGAACTCAATACTGGGTATTTGAGCGGACTTTGCTGAGGCCACGGGAATGGCTGTTGCTATGAGAAATAGAGAAACAATTAACCCGATGACAATTACTCTTTTTGAAAGTTTAGACACTACACTACCTTTTGCCCAAAGCTTGGATAGGGCTTGTGACATCGCAACTAAAGTGATTTTATATGTATTTAAATAGTCGTTTTTGATGACTGGAACATCTAATAAGTTATTTAGATGACTTTAAAGTCACAAAAAGTTTCGACGAACGCGCCGACGGGCAAACTGAGAATTTCACGGGTTAAACCTTAATAATGTAGGGGAGATTTTAAAGTGGTCCCGCGGTAACTCAGTCTGGTTAGAGTGGTCGGCTGTAGACCCAAGCCGAAACCGACATGTCGGGAGTTCAAACGCGGTTTAAGCCGCTGAAAGTCTCCCCCGCGGGACCATTTCTGGATCTAACTTCTAAATTCCATTACTCCTCCTAACAGTTCATTAGCCAATTTTAATCGGGCGTAAAAGAGCCGAAGTGTATGCACAAAAGTTATGTATATAACTTGGGAACTAATGAAGGAAGAAACGAATCGGGGAACTGGTAATCCTAACCAAAGCATAGGTCAAAGCGAAATTGAATCCCAAAAGCGCGTTGAACTTGAGGAAGCTTACACCCAATTTGTGAAGCTAGCCATAAGCGAGCTTGGCTTTACCGAATGGACGAGGCGAAATTATGGAACTATTTTCAGGCGGCTAATTCAGTATGCCAAAGAAAAAGGAATGATTTATCTCGAACAATTGACAAAAGAGGACATTCGGCAATTCGGTGAACGATGGGAAAATCTAGCTAGCAGAAGGCAAATGATAACGAGAATTAAAGCCATTTTAGAAATCCTAGTGTCTGAAGGTTTTATTGAAAAGAATCCAGCGGCGACAATTAGAACAAGGGGGAATATTCAAAAGCGACTAATCGGGGCCGATGAGTGGCTTACTTTCGATGAAGCGAACCGACTAATAGCGGCATGTCGGAATATCGAGGAAAGAGCCACAATCCTATTCGCTTTGAGAACAGGGGTAAGAAAAGAGAGCCTAATCAAGAATCAAAGGCGGCCAATTGAAGTGTATATGGAGAATAAGAGGGCAAAGGTATTCGAGAAGCAGCAAAAGGAGCGGATAGTATATTTCAATGGAGAGGTTCATGACACTTTGAAACAGCTTTTCATTCAGGGCAAAACTTTTCCATGCTTTACGGACGATGAACTTTATGCAAGATTGGCGCAATTAAGGCGAATAGCAGGAATTCAAAAGAAAGTAACACCTTTGGCATTACGGCACAGTTTTGCTTGTCATTGTAGACTAAAAGAAATGAAATTAGAAGACTTAAGAGACTTGATGGGCCATGAATCTATCCAAACTACTTTGATATACGCAAACGTCGGGGCAACTGAGCAACAAAAGGCATATGAGAAGGTCTGGGGCGAGAGGAAGGCGTGGGTGCCAAGGATTGCCGTTTGACTTTATTTTGGGTTTACCCATCATCCCTTCCTCGAAAGCGCCTTCAAACTCCTCCCTGAATATTTATAGGTCAAGATAGACCCCATTATAGCTAAAATTGTTCCCGATAAATCTGAAATTAATTTGGGTACACCAAAGAAGAGGGCAGGTACAACGTAGGGTGAGTTCATGGCCACAGTACTCAATAGATAAATTACACCCGTGGCCCTGAATTTTAGATTCATTTTAGATTCTTCTGGAAATCTCCACAACATTAATGCGAATAATGCATCCCCAGCCATCCACGTAATATAACCTAAACCATTCAATATCAATAGTTCGTCTGGGGTTCCCACAAAATAACGAGATAAGCCAGCTATAACCAATCCCACAAATAGAAGGATTATCCCAGTCCTTCCCACCCCCCACCTGGCTGGATTATATCGCTTAAAATTTCCTGTAGCTAGAAACCACAACACGAAGTAAGCAAAGAGGGATATTAACGCCGTGACCGCTAGCAATACGCCAATTCCTAAAGAATAATACCAAAGCGATGGAGAAATTTGGTTAGCAAATGGAATAAGAACATTAAAAAAGGCTACACCTAATATTCCGAAGACAAGTCTAAATAGCGCACCCTTACGCAAACGTTTGAGCCCTTCGAGAAGCTCTACTTTTTTCCGTCTGGGCAATCACCCACCCATATTGACTCAACACCTGTTTTTAATAACCCATTCTGACTTGCCCCCAAAGTCGGGTGGTTGCGTCGTCCGTGGTTTGGGTTTGGGGGTTAAACTTTAATCTTCCCTATCTTCAGGTATTCCAAACAGATTTATAGAAAAGGAGTTTTTATTTTCAATAAATCTCTCTCTAAACACTCTTAGAAGTACCTCTAAGATTTGAGCAATTCTCTTGGAAACATATACTGCTTTATTAACCGTTTTATTCAGAGTTTCTTGATTTCGTAATATTACTTTGTTGGCGACCGGCCCCTTTCCAATTTGAATTACTACCCCAAAAGTTTCGCTATCTGGTGGACTTGAGGTACCAGGGAAAATTCTTAGCCCGTGCTTATAATCGTTATAAAAGGTTCTGTTTTCCAGGTAAAAATTGCCTATCTTAATTAATTCGTTTTTGATATTTGCCAAAGATTGTTCAAGGTCCCCTGCCACTTCTTGAATCACGTTATAAGAACTCAATTCCCCCAAAGAAGGGTATCCAATTATTTTCGCTATTTGTTCGCCATCTAGGGTTTCCAGATTTTGGAACAGATTCACAACTTCATCAACTTTATATTCCAAAAGTGTTTTCTGAATGACGGGATCTCTTTTCGAAAACGCTAAAAGATAGGCTCCGAGCAATTCCGCATAAGAAACTGTCTCACAAATAATTTCTACAGAGATAAATTGGTCAAACAATAACTTGTCTTCTTCCGAAAGGGGTTCTTTGTTTTCAGCCAAAATTAAGGGGTTATTCTTTATAATTTCAAAAAATCTTATTTTTAGCCTCTTCCACGAAGTGTTGTCTAAGTGAGTTATTAGTCCGGCCAAGCCCTTTTCTCCTTGGTGCGCCGTTCCGTTATCTTGTTTAGCCATGAACAGAAATCAAAGACAAACCACTTATAATTAACCCTAATCGTCTGTTCCTCCGTCCGTGTGTGTGGGGGTTAAAATTCAACTTTAAGCTCTTTTAAATGCAATAAAATTAGAGTTATCACCTAAAATTTTATTTCCACTGATTCATCGTAGCTAAATACAATTTTAGCGACAATTTGCAAATCTTTGCGGCATCCTGCGCTGTTATCATTCAAAACCGTACGCTTTGCACCTTAATCTAACCATCGAATCAATAGCCATTTTATCGAAAATTAATGCGATAGTGCGATAAAAAAGGAAGTGTATTACAAACGTAATATTACAAATGTAGTATCACCCATCAAAGGGGAATTCCCCGATTCAGATAGATTTAAAAAGGGCAGTTGTTATAAATATAACGTTTTTAAACATTTCGCCTATAATCGAAAGCTATACATTTACCCTAACCAATATCACCACTCCCCCAAAATTATTATTGTAAACGATGGGTGCACCTTTGAAAGAACCGTTTACTAACGGGGGGCCCTTGGCTTTGGGCAAGCATTACGTAAGGGATCGATGTCCAGAGTTAGGGGACCCTCCTAAAGTTTATAAATCTAAGCTTATCGAAGCCTCGGCAAACATGCGGGCAAAGTCTCGCCAGATAGCTCCGAAGGCTTTGGCATCCTTTCTTATTTTCATGACATTGAACGTAATAGTCGTCGGGGCCATACCATACCAAGTAAATATCGATGGGGTAACGGTTGATTTCGAGAGAAAATTATCAGGGGACCGAGTTGGACAGCACAAAGTTCCGCCGCTTTCTGCCGTACATATGGAAATCACAGCGATCGTTTCATATACAGTGGA
>CAYUMT010000102.1:0-5918 GCA_964446015.1 Hadarchaeota archaeon (SeqCode) | reverse complement strand
AACTTCAGAGGACACGTGGAGAAAAATGCATGAAAGTGTTCGTTGACGCCAACACCGTTGTGAGTGGGTTGCTCTTCGTCGGCAATGAATCCGTCTTGCTCGAGCTCGGAAGATTGAGAGCTCTGCGGTTGGTGAGCAATGAATATGTGGTACAGGAGGTGAAGCTGGCCCTGAAAAGGAAAGAGTTTTCTCTTGAGGATGAAGAACGCCAACAACTGCTGAGGTACACGCTGGAGTGCATCTCGGTTGTAGAGAATCCTCCGGAGGAGGAGATTAAAAAACATTACGATTTGCTCAGGGACAAGAAAGATCTACCGGTAGTGCTAGGCGCGAAAAAGGAGAATTGTGATTATCTGGTCACCGGGGATAGAGAGCTGCTTTCAAAAAAAGTCAAGCTATTCGTAAATTCAGTGACCACATCCAATCTTTTAGAGAAGCTGGTAAAAGAGAAATTCATACGGCTTTGATCTTAAGGCAACACGACCAAGGACATGCCTACGCATCTAGCGAACCCGTCTAATTTTAAGTCGGAATCCCGTCCGGCCCGTAACTACACGGGTTGAACCGTTGAGCTTTCCTAATGGTGGGCGGGCCCACCACCACAATTGCTCACGGGACTCAAACAAAAAAAGAGGAGACCTATGCCGCTATAAAAGAAACTCTTCTTGATTCTTTGGAAGAGATCCTTGAGTACTTTAACAGAAATAAAATATCCCTCAGGAAGGCTGCTTTGGCCCTAGCGGCTACCCGCCTGCTTGACACGATGGAAGGAAGGGGCTGGATTTAGCCCTTTATTTTCAGTACTTTGCGGTCATTAGTGAAAAACACATTTTTATACTTCTTGATAGAGATAAAATTGATAGAATGAAAAAGAACATTAGCCAAGAAATTGATTCCGCAAATGGGGAAGCAATTCAGAAAATCAATGCAGCTGAACCTGTACTTATTGACATCAAGCCAGCCATTGAGGTAATACCAGGGATGACTAAAAATACAATTTTACACGCGGGCCCTCCGATCAAGTGGAGCGATATGTGTGGACCAATGAAAAACGGGGTAATTTGCGGTATATTGGGCGAAAATCTCGCGGAAACACCTGAGCAAGCGGCTAAAATGGTGGAAGATGGGGGGATCAAACTTTCCCCCTGTCATGAGCACATGGCAGTGGGCGGGATGACGGGGATCACAACTGCATCAACTTCGGTATTTATCGTGAGGAATGAAACCTACGGTAATGAGGCTTACTGCCATCTACATGAGGGATATAACCGCACAGCTAGGCATTTCGGAAGTATTGAGTATGATGAAGTCATATCTAAACTTCGTTGGATGGAAGATGTAGTAGTCCCGGTCTTAAAAGCTGCTATCAAAGATATGGGCGGACTAAATATTAAGAATTTAATTGCACAATCCCTGCAATTGGGGTTCGATGATTTACATGGGCGATGGCCCGTTGCAAATGGGTTATTGATTAGGAAAATCACCCCGCACGTAATAAAAGCTGGTCTGGATAGACAGATAGTCCTCGAATTTTTCGAATTCTTAGACAAGTCAGATATTTTCCCCCTCCATATGGGCATGGCGGCATTCAGAGCAATGATTGATCCGGCTAAAAATATCGAGTATAGCACAGTTGCGACTACTTTCTGCAGGAACGGTATTGAATTTGGCATCAGAGTTAGTAGCCTAGGTGATCAGTGGTTCACGGGACCTGCAGATATAATACGGGGGCCAGCTTATCCAGGGTTTAAACCAGAGGACTCATGTCTTGATTTGGGAGATAGTAGCATCACCGAGACGTTGGGGTTTGGAGGCATAATTTCGCCCGTTGGGATGCGAATTGTTGAAACGATCGGTCACATAAGGCGGATGCAGCAAATCGCATTCGGGCAGAGTAAATATTACTTATTGCCCATTTTAGATTTCCAAGGTGTGCCTCTTGGATTTGACATAATGAAAATAGTCAAAACTGGAGTTCAGCCTGTTATTAACACGGCCATGGCTCACAAGGTTAAGGGTGGACAAATAGGGGTTGGTGTAACAAAGGTGCCAATCGAATGTTTTAAAAAAGCTCATGAGGCATTTTCCAAAAAGTATAACATATAACCTGAACTTTCATTTTTCCGGCTCATAAACTATTACTTTTATTGGGGTCAGATAGTAGCCGCTCTCTGGGCTTAGATCGCAGGGACAATTTGAAATTGCCACTATACAGTCCATCTCCGCCCTCAGGTCTACAAAGTCCCCGCGCCGGGATTTTGAAAAATCAATGCTATAGGTAGCATCGTTTTGTATGGGGCAGTTCATGAAAATATTCAAGTTCATAGGGATATCCTTCCTTTCGATCCCATGAGGAGCTAGGGCCTTCACGAAGTTATCGGCGCAGCTGTGGTGTCCCTTAGCATCGTATGTCTTTTCGAACACCTCCGGGCTACAATGTCCAATTAAAAGATCGTGCACGCCACATGTGTCCTCAATCATGGTGAACATTTTGTTGACATACTGGGAATAGAGGCTGTGCCCTTTCTTGAAGAAAACACTCTTGTTGTTTATTATCGTGCCCCCGATCCACAACTTCTCACCTTTATCACTAGAATTGAAGCAGACGAAGTCCACCACCTGTTGTCCCTCTAGGTCGATGACGCGTATCACCTGGCCCCTTTTTACTGTGAGGCCAAGCTCTTTTCCCGGAGGCAGGACCCACTCATTAACAACCTTACCCTCAACCTCGCTTGCACTTCCCAATACCCGTATCTTTTTTGTATCTCGGTCTTGAGCTTCCTCCTTGTTTTCAGGCAATCTTATCCCACCTAACTTTAACCCGTTTCTATGGTGACGCAAGCCCTTTTTTACTCGGGGAGTTCTTCGATGTTTGGAACCTCAAGCCTTCCAGCGATTATGTCCGCTTTGGCCTCGTTAATTTTGTCCTTAAGATTTTGTGGTATGACAGCGTCTAAACCGTGGTAAGGAGCGATATCAGAGCCCCCGTCAATCATTGAGAAATTGTAAAATTTGCCTTCAAAAGTCCCTGCCGCGACATCTTGGCCCATCGCCACTATTGGTGTTTTGAAAATCATTAGAACACTAGTAATGATTGTGTTTGGAGCTAGAACATTCTGGTCTGCGGTATCGCCTATTATGTAGATCCCTCTCGTCTTCCCCACGTCAATGGCCCCAAGACCCGCTGCAGAGCTTGAATGGAGTAAAATATCTGCGCCTGCATCTACCATGGCCAAGGCAGCCTCCTTTGATTTCCCTGTGTCGACCCAAGAGCCTATGTAAGTGTCCAAGACAGTTATGTTGGGATTGAAAGCTTTGGCCCCGAGTTTATAAGCCTCTATTACTCTTACAACATCCGGTACTGGCATCCCGCCTTGAGCACCTATTGTCCCTGTTTTTGACATTCCAGCCGCTAGTATTCCAGCCAAGTATCCAGATTCATGTCCGAAGCAAGCATAGCAGGCCAAGTTAGGGGCAGTTATATATCCGTCAGCCCAAGCAAAGGCGGTGTTTGGATAATCTGGGGCTACGGCCTGAAGTGCGTCTCCTGTGTCAAAGCCATGCCCAAGTATTAAATCATATCCTGCATCTGCGTATTCTCTAATGACTCTCTCGTAATCGGCCACCGCAACCATCTCAGAATAAGCGATTTCAACCCCTAATTCATCTCTAATGTAAACCATGCCTTCCCAAGCTGCAGCGTTCCAACAATAATCATTTAACGGAGAACTCATGATCATGGCCACTTTTATTTTTTTGGTTGGAGTTGGTGTGGGTGTGGGGGGAAGAGTTATTACGTAAACTCCGGCTACAATCACCAAGACTACTATTACGGCTATTAAACCAGTTATTGCTTTTTTCATTCTTCTCCATTAAAAATGACTTATTTCGTTCGATTTAAGTCTTTTGGTGGGTTTTAGCTCATGCCCGAATAAATTCATTTGTAACTTCAATCAAAGATAATTTCTGGACGCTGACTGTATATAGTTAATAAAGAGAACCTGACATAGTATCAACAATCCCATGGTCTCACAATGAAACAATGCTTTGACCCAAAAATAGTTCATTCGAGTTTTAAAAACATAGCAACTAGTCCCTTTTATATGGAATAGTTAATGAAGCTGGTGCACCCGCTCTTTTGTACGCAGCGGCTATCACAATAATTGTAAGGACATAAGGAAGCATAACCAAAAATTGGTAAGGCATGGCAATACCTATGGCTTGCAGTCGTAATTGCATCGCATCCACAAAACCGAATAGGGCTGCTCCCAAAAAAACCCTAAATGGAATCCACTTACCAAAAATAACTAACGCGATGGCCATCCACCCACGTCCAGCACTCATACCTTCGGTAAAAATTTTCAATTCGACAACGGGCAAGTAGGCACCTGCTAACCCGGTCATCATCCCGCAAAAAATGACACATAAATAACGAATATGATATACGTTTATTCCCAAGGTATCTGCGGCATTGGGGTTCTCTCCGACGGCCCTTATCTTTAACCCTATGGTAGTTTTAAACAATGCGATCGTACAAATGGGGACGGATAAAAATGCAGCGTAAACAAAAATATTATGTTGGAAGAAAATTGGGCCCAATACAGGGATTTGACTGAGTAAGGGAATAGGAGTGATATTCAAACCCTCTATTATAGGTGGGACCGATAATATGCCAAAAGCTATCCTGTAAAGTAAAGCAGATAGTCCTAAGCCAAAGAGAGTGACGGTGATCCCACTAACCGCTTGATTGAAGCGGAGTGTTATGCACATAATCGCCATGAATAACCCCAAAATTCCCCCCACTAATACTCCTGCAAACATACCGAGCCAGAGGTTTCCAGTATAATAACTAACCATAAAACCAGCGAGGGCGCCCATTACCATCATGCCCTCAAGTCCAAGGTTTAAAACTCCTGAGCGCTCGGCAAATATTTCGCCAAGGGCTGTAAAAAGTATGGGTGTTATCATTCGAACCGAGGCAGCAAAGGTACCGATTATAATTGCGTCTAATTCCATTATCTCTCTACCCTCTCAACTAAAATTTTACTACCCAACACGAAAAACACCAATAAAGCTTGAATAACTATAATCAGCGGCACTGGTACCCCTGCCACTCGCTGCATAGTTTCTGCCCCCGTAATCATGGCAGCAAACAAAATTGAAACTATGCCAACGATAATCGGATTTAAACCTGCTATCAGTGCGATTATCACGGCATTCCATCCATATCCGGGTGAGAAAGTGTTCGTCAAAAAGTGGTTGATACCTATTGTCTCGTTCATGCCAGCGAGGCCAGCAAATCCGCCGCTTATCAACGCAGCGATTAATAAAGTATTGGACACGTTTATCCCACCATACCGCGCTGCTTTTACACTCTTCCCCACCACTCCGATTCGATAGCTCAAGGTGGTTTTTGTTAAAAGTAGATAAATCAAGGGCACAAATAGAATTGATATTAAAAATCCCAAATGCAATCTCGTTCCCGGTATTATCTTCGGGAATCTAGCCGATAGAGGAACAAGCATTGTTACGGGTAGTCCAGATGCCGGATTTTTAAGAGGGCCGCTAACTAAATAATTCATTATCCAAAAGGCGACATAGTTCATCATGAGAGTTATTATAATTTCGTTAACCCCTAGTTTGGATTTAAGGTATGCGGGTATCGCCATCATCAATACGCCAGATACAAAACTAACTATAGCAATTAAAGGAAAAAGTAAAATTGGGTGTAACCCCGCAAAAGTAAGCCCAAAAACAAGAGCTGAGAGGGCTCCCATAGTTAGCTGGCCCTCTGCCCCCAAATTTACGAAGTTACATTTGTACGCAATAGTTACCCCCAAACTCGCAAGTACTAGAGGAGCAGCCTTCACCAGCACTTCAGCTATAGCATTTACACTTCCAAAAGCTCCGATTACAAG
>CAYUMT010000101.1:0-5926 GCA_964446015.1 Hadarchaeota archaeon (SeqCode) | reverse complement strand
GTGAAAAATGTGGACAAGTCAGAGTAACTCATAAGTTTCTTTTATGAAACTTAATTTAAATCCCTGGTTTGCCGACTTTTAATCGATGAAAATGGTGAAAAACTGGATAGTGCCATCCGCGCTTGCGACGCTTTTGTGCGCCAGCTTGATAGCCACTTTTACAGGACTCGAGTCGGTGCTGCCGGTGGTCTGGACACTGGTCGTGATTTCGGTATTTACACTTTACCTGGTGGACGGCAAGGTCCATTACAACAATAAAGTCATGGCGGTCTTTCTTATAGGCACTATAGTAGCGGTTTCGGCAGCGCCCGCGGTAAACGCGATGGTTTGGTACATGGGGGGTGGGGAAGAACTACCCGAGAACGTGAAAAAATTTACATCCTACGGCGAGCTTGAAAACTACCTTAAAGATAAATACACAGACTATCGCGACATTTCGATATTACCGGCATTACCGCCAACCGCAACCATCGGGATGCCTAAAAGCGTCGAGGACTCCGGTTTCAGCGTCACGCTGGGCAACGACACCGTGAGCGTGTCATCCGACTATTCAACTACTAACGTGCAGGTCAAGGGGGTGGACGAGGCCGACATCGTGAAGACCGATGGGAAATACATCTACGTTATCTCCAAGGGGCGGTTGATAATTCTGCTGGCCTATCCCGTAGAGGAAGCCAGGGTGCTATCGGTGACCGAGATCGGCGATAACCCGTTGGAGATATTTGTGAACGGCAACAGGCTGGTAATTTTCGAGAGTTTCTGGGGGAACCCGAAGCTCTTGGAATCAGTGGCTATAAGGAGGGAAAGTCCGGAGACGATAATCAGAATTTACGACATATCTGAAAAGGAGAGCCCAGCTTTAGTAAACGAAATGACCGTGACAGGTACCTACTTCAGTTCACGAATGATCGGTGATTACATCTACGTCGTCGTGAACATGTACGTCTACATTGAAAATGATGTGGTCATACTACCCCAGATTTCTACCTCTGGTAGCATTAGAGAGATTTCCCCGACCGAAATTTACTATTTCGATGATGTGATTTACCCAAACGCCTTTGCGATCATTTTGGCGATAGATGTCCAGCGCGCGAGCGAGGTTGGGGAGAAAGTGTTCCTCACAACTCAGGCCCAAAACATGTACGTCTCGGCGAACAGCATCTACATATCCTACACGACCGGGCGCAGGATCGAACTTCTCAGGCATGAGGAGTGGGAAATGAAGACAATCATCCACAAGATATCGATATCCAACGGAGAGATCGAATACAAATACAGAGGGGAAGTCCCGGGACAGGTCCTAAACCAGTTCTCGATGGACGAGTTCAGGGGCTACTTCAGGATAGCCACCACAGAGGGCGAGGTGTGGACGGGCAATTCCAGAAACAACGTCTACGTGCTCGGAGAGAATCTGGGCATAGTTGGAAAGCTTGAAGGTCTGGCGCCCGGCGAGAGGATCTACTCGGCCAGGTTCGTGGGAGACCGCGTATACCTCGTGACTTTCAAGAAGGTGGACCCGTTCTTCGTCATTGATTTGACGGACCCCGCTGAGCCAAAGGTACTGGGCGCCCTGAAGATACCTGGTTATTCGGACTACCTACACCCATACGATGAGACCCACGTAATTGGAATAGGGAAGGAAACGGTGGAATCCGAGGGCGATTTCGCTCTCTACCAGGGGGTCAAGTTGGGCCTCTTCGACGTGAGCGACCCGGAGAACCCGAAGGAAATATCAAAGTACATTATCGGCGAGAGGGGCACGGAGTCTTACGCTCTGCACGATCACAGGGCCTTCCTGTTCAGCAGCACTAAGAATTTGCTCGTAATCCCCATTTCATTGGTCGAAGGAGATCAGAACACATGGCAGGGTGCCTACGCGTTCAACATCTCGCTCTCGGATGGCTTCGTATTGAGGGCTAAGATATCTCATTCAGGTCAGAACCTTGATTATTCCAACGATGTCAAGAGATCGCTATACATAGATGAAGCGCTCTACACGATCTCCGAGGATTTCGTGAAGATAAACGACCTGTCGAACTTTGCTGAGTTGAATATGATAAGTATAGGAAAGTGAGTTTGTCTATCACATTGTTTACCTAAGCAGGTAGTCCGTCTTGGATAGGTCCTTGAGCCTTGCCACGCCATCTATTTCCTTCATGACCTCTGCCACGGACTTTGGCACGAGGCTCTGCCAGTTCTCGCCCTTGACCATCCTGTCTCTGATCTCCGTGCCCCAGTACTCCTTTCTCTTGAACATCGGGGGTTTGCGCGTCTCAAATCCGCTCTCCTTGAACAGCCTGCGCACCAGGGGATTGCCGGAGTAGATGACCTCGAAAGGTGGAGATAGCGAGACCACGTGCGACACCCACACAGCGTGGTTGTTGACGTCCGGAATCGGTATTACGTGCACCCGCGTGAGGTCCAGCTTAGCCTCGGCAAGGGCTTTGGTTATCATGAGCAGCCTCTCCCCGGCGGCGAATGGGTTCTCCAGCGTGTGACTTTCCTGTGCGCTGCCTATTCCCACTATCAGCTCGTCTACTTCCCTGAGGATTTGCTTGAACAATTCAACGTGCCCGAGGTGGGGCGGTTGAAAGCGGCCTATTATGATGCCTCGCTTTACCATCGGCTCACCTTATTAACCTAAAATCGGTGTCAATTTTAATCTTTAGCTCTTCAGCGAAATTGCCATACTCCGTCAGAAACTAATGGTATCTCAGCGCTTGAGGGCTTGATAAGCGATTTAGAAAATTTCATAGAATTCGAGAACATCGAGCAAGATTTCGGCCTAAGGAACATGCGGGAATTTGGTGATTGAGACACCAATTTCCGATCTATTTTTTATTTGTTTAGCCATTTCGCTGCATTTCAGTCTCAACTCGGTTATTTCAGGATAAGTTTTTAGGTAGAAAGTTTTGTAATCAACTTGGTAATTAAATGCAAGACCGCGCCAAGATCCTGCTAGAGGCACTCCCGTACATCCAGCAGTTCCACGACAAGACCATCGTCGTCAAGGCAGGTGGTCGCGTTATAGGGAATGATGAAATGCTCAACTCCCTACTCCAGGATGTCGTCCTCCTCAGCTTCTTCGGGATGAGGATAGTCGTGGTTCACGGCGGTGGCCCGGAGATAAGCGACGAGATGCGCAAGGGTGGGATCAAGCCCAAATTCATAGAGGGCCTTCGCGTTACTGACGAGAAGACGATGGAGATTTTACATGAGCAGCTCGCGGGAAAAATCAACAAACAGATAGTGCTCGGGATAAATCAGTTTGGTGGAAAGGCCTTCGGGATCACTGGGATGGATGGAAATCTCATCCGCGCGCGCAAGTTCGTTTACAAGACAATCACGAGCAAGGGCAAGGAGATCGAGGTTGACTTGGGTTTAGTCGGAGAGGTAGAAAAGATAGACCCGGCCATCATAAACAACCTGATTAAGGCAGGGTGCATACCGGTCATCGCCCCGATAGGGATAGACTCCGAAGGGCACAGCCTGAACATCAACGCGGACACAGCTGCAGCGGAACTCGCCGGAGCTTTGCGCGGCAAGAAGATGGTACTAATTACTGATGTAATTGGCGTGATGCGCGACCCAAACGACGAGAAGACCCTAATCTCAGTGTTGACTGCCGAGGAGGCACAAAAGCTCATTCAGGAAGGAGTGATTAAGAAAGGCATGATACCCAAGGTCGAGTCCTGCTTAAAGGCCCTGCAGTCAGGTGTCGAACGATGCCACATCATCAATGGGAATACCTCACATGTTCTCCTGCTTGAGATTTTGACAGAAACCGGCGTCGGCACGATGATAGTGCGGGGCAAGTAAATGCACACAGAAAATCTGATCGAGCGCTACGTTGCTCACACCTACAAGCGTCAACCGATCACACTCGTCAAAGGGCGCGGGATGTTCGTCTGGGACTCGCGGGGCAGGCGATACATGGACTTTGTGGGAGGGATTGCCGTTTGCTCGCTCGGGCATTGCCATCCTGAACTTGTTAAGGCGATTACAACTCAGTCAAAAGAATTGATGCACGTCTCAAACCTCTACTACATACAAGCACAGGCCGAACTAGCAGCGTTGTTGGCAAAGATCTCGCCGAAATCTATAGAAAAATTCTTCTTCTGCAACTCCGGGGCTGAGGCGGTCGAGGCCTCATTCAAGCTCGCAGTTAAGCACACGAAGCGAGTGAGGATCTTATCGATGCAGGGGTCCTTCCACGGGCGAACAACAGCCACGGTTGGTGCGACTTGGAAAGCATCCTACCGCGAACCATTCGAGGCCTTGATCCCAAAGGTCTTTGATTTCGTTCCCTTCAACGACCTTAATGCGGCCGAAAGGGCGATCGGGAAGCAAACGGCTGCGGTAGTGGTAGAACCGATCCAAGGCGAGGGCGGTATCAACATCCCCTCCGATGACTACCTTCCGGGGTTGAGGGAACTTTGTGATGAACATGGCGCGCTACTAATCTGCGATGAAGTCCAGACCGGGATTGGGCGAACCGGGAAGTGGTTTGCATGCGAGCATTGGGGCGTAAGCCCCGATGAGCTCACGATGGCAAAGGGATTGGGTGGCGGGTTCCCAATCGGTTGCATGGGCGCCAGAGCCGAGGTGATGGCTTCCTTCCTTCCAGGTGATCATGCTTCGACCTTCGGCGGCAATCCGTTGGCATGCTCGGCCGCTAAAGCCGTTATAAAGACAATGCAAAAGTTAAAACTCCCTCAGCGGGCCGGAAAGCTTGGTAAGTACTTCATCGGGCGCTTGAACGAACTTGCACAAAAACACGAATGCGTTCGAGATGTCAGAGGGATTGGGCTCATGATAGGCATGGAGGTCTCTGAAAAGAAGATTGCCGATGCAGCCGTTATAAAGGCCAGGGATCGTGGCTTTCTTATAAACTGTACAGCCGACAGGGTCCTGAGGTTCGTCCCCCCTCTTATTGTCGAGCGAAAACACATCGAGAGTTTAATAAGTGAGCTAGATCGTATACTTACGGATGTGAGCAAATGCTGAAGGGTCGGAACTTGCTTTCCGTGCAGGACTTGAGCGCAGATGATATAGATGAAATTCTCAACCTAGCCGATTTGCTAAAGAAGGAGCAGAAGGCTGACAAGCCGCACGAGCTCCTACATGGCAAGAATCTCGGCATGATCTTTGCAAAGCCCTCCACGCGTACTCGCGTCAGCTTTGAGGCCGGGATGAGCCAGCTGGGTGGGCACGCGATATACCTTGGCATGAACGATCTACAGCTTGGTCGTGGGGAGACAATAGCGGACACGGCTCGCACCCTCTCCCGCTATGTCGACGCCATAATGGCACGGCTCTTCAAGCACCAAGATATAGTTGAACTTGCTCGTCACTCAAGCGTGCCCGTGATAAATGGCCTAACGGATCTTCACCATCCATGTCAGACGCTGGCCGACCTGATGACAATCCGGGAGAAGTTCGGCAAGCTCAAAGGATTGAAAGTAACCTGGGTGGGGGACGGAAATAACGTCTGCAATTCGCTGATGCTGGGTTGCTCGATAGTCGGTGTGGATTTCCAAGCCGCATGCCCGGAGGGATTCGAGCCGCCGATAGAAGTGGTCAAAACGGCCAATAAAAACGCTAAGAAGAGCGGCTCGAAGGTGGAGATCAAAGCGGATCCCAACAAAGCCGTCTTTGGTGTAGATGTAATTTACACGGACGTTTGGGTTTCGATGGGGCAGGAAGGGGAGACCAAGAAGCGCATGGAGATTTTCAAACCATATCAGGTGAACTCAGGTCTGGTGAAGAGGGCCAAACGTGACGTTATTGTGCTTCACTGCCTTCCCGCCCATAGGGGACTCGAGATAACCGACGATGTAATTGATGGGCCGCACTCTGCCGTCTTCGATCAAGCGGAAAACCGCATGCACGCCCAAAAGGGAGCCTTAGTTCTTGTAATGGGCGG
>CAYUMT010000100.1:0-5952 GCA_964446015.1 Hadarchaeota archaeon (SeqCode) | reverse complement strand
TTCATCTTCGGGAATTTGATACCGACATCATCGAGAAGCCATGGCATCTGGTACTCCATCGGCGCGTTGACCGTCCCAGTGTAACCCATGTGGAAATGTACCGGGATGTCGAGCTCTATGGCCTTCTCGTAGAGCGGGAAGACCCTTTCATCCCGCGGGTCGAAATGATCATATGTGGGATAAAGCTTCAGGGCCCGCATGTCCCATTCCTTGACGCATTTCTCCAGCCCCTGCCTAGCTCCATAGGGGTCACTTATCGGGTCGAAGCTTGCAACGCCTATGAACCTATCTGGATATCCTTGAACGACTTCGGCAACGTATTCGTTGGGGGTATAGCTGGATAGCCCCTCGTAAGCGTACGGCCTTCGGTGATCACTTGCCATTATACATGCTTTATCCACGCCGGCTTTGTCCAGCTCACCAATTAACCGTCCAATTGGATCCTTCCCGTATCGAATCGACCTGTTAACTACACCAGGGAGACCAGCGTATAACTCATCAATCCACCACTTACTGAAATGCTTGTCCAGCTCCCCAACATGGACGTGAACATCTATGATCATGTAACAACCCTTTTAGTTACCAACTTTACAAAGTTTTGCTTATAGGTAAATAGACCTTTGCCCTTTTTATAAAGGGCTTTAACTGGTACCACGTGAACGATAACATTTAGCGTGTTTCTCTAGACCTAGTTCCCTAAGCTTATCTACGGTCGGCACGCCGGTGGAGTTAGACTAATAGATTTGGTAGAGGGTTTATGAACAGCATCTGCTTTGCAGGAGTAAACTTTTTAAATTTTTTGATGTATTCTGAAATAGCTGATTCATTGGCGAAAACAAGCGGAAAAAAAGTGATAAAGATAGTTGGGCTTCATGAGGTTGTCGGAAAAAAAGGAGAATTTAAACCTGGGAATGGAATTCGTGTGCGTGGCGGAAAGCTTATTACAGTATTACCCGGTTTGCTTCAACTAGACGAGAAGAAAAAAGAAATAAGCGTTTTGCCAATTCCTGCTGGCGGATGATATACATTAAGGTCCAAGACATGGCCAATGTTTGCAGTACATCATCTCCTATTTTGTTTTTAGTCTGGGACCTTTTTCCCTGATTCTTTCCAGCACCTCTTCAGGCCTTACCGGTATCTCCTTAATCCTCACTCCCACGGCATCATAGATTGCGTTCGTAATCGCGGGTGCAATTGCCACCAAGGGAGGTTCTCCAACGCCCTTTGCATTGTACGGACCGGTTGGTTCTTTGGTCCCGACCAAGATGGAAACAAGTTTCGGCACGTCTCTTGAAGTCAGTATTTTGTAATCAACTAATGTCGGGTTTAGCATCTCCCCGGTCTTCGTCTCCCAAACGAGTCCCTCAGTCAAAGCATAACCGAGCCCTTGAATAATTCCACCCTCTATTTGACCCTTCACAATGGCAGGATTGATGGCCCTACCTATGTCGTGAGCGTATACAACTTGCACTGGATTTACCTCACCAGTTTCGGCGTCAACCTCAACTTCCGCGCAGGCTACGCCGAATATCGGCGGGCTGGCGACTGGCACATATGTAGCCTTTCCGATTATCTCGCCTCCCTCGACCTCCTTCATAACTTCTCCGATCGACACGCTTTTCTTCGGCTTTCCCTTCGCCATGATTTTTCCATTTATAATTTGAAGGCTTTCGGCTCTTTTCTCCATTACCTCGGCCGCCTCTTTAAGAAGTTGTGACCTAGCATCACCCGCAGCTCGCCTCACCGTCTCACCAGAAAAGTACAGGGTTCCAGAAGCATAGGTGCCTCTATCGACTGGCTGACTCGTGTCAGCTCGTGTGACATCCACGTCATTCACCGAGACTCCCAATTCCTCTGCCGCTATTTGCGCCACCGTAGTCATTATTCCCTGACCTAAGTCCGGTGCAGACATCGTCACCTTCACCGTGCCGTCTGAGAAAATTTTCACTTGTGCACCGCAAGTTTCATCCATGACGGGATGCGCTCCGCAGGTTAACATTAACCAAGCTGTGCCCACACCCCTCCCTATTTTACCTTTCCCCCGCTTCCTTTTCCACCCGATTGCCTCGGAGGCTTTTCGCGCGCATTCTTGCAGTCCGCAGCTTTTGATGACGGCTTTGCTCATTTGGTCCGCATCCCCTTCCCTGACGGCATTTTTCAACCTCAGGTCCATCGGGTCCATGCGGAGTTCTTCGGCTATGGTATCTAAAATGGATTCAATCGGGAAAGTCACTTGGGGATTTCCATACCCGCGGAAGGCACCCGAGGGCACTTTATTGGTATACACACAGTATCCTTCCATTTTGTGGTTCGGGCACTTGTACAAGCTCGTGATCCCAAAGCTGCCATAAACGATGACGCTCAAGACACCGTTCCCGTGCGAAATGTACGCACCAGTGTCAATGACTGTCCTTGCTTCCTTTGATGTTATTGTGCCGTCCCTTTTGACCCCGATTTTCAACCTAGTGAACGACGGATGGCGCGGGGATGTTGTCAAAAACATTTCCTCACCAGTCAGCTCCATCATCACTGGCGCGCCGCTCTTCATGGACAAAAGTGTAGTAATTGGTTCTAGGGAGAGACCGCACTTGTTCCCAAAGGCCCCTCCGATATGGGGCTGAAAAATCCTAAACTTGCTTTGCGGGATGCTGAAGATCCTGCTCAATTTTGTAAGCATACGATGGGGATTTTGATTGCATGTCCACATGTCGACTTTTCCCGATTTGTAGGAAGCTGCGCAGGCCTGGGGTTCAAGGGGTATGGGATGTGCTGCCGGCGTGTAGTATTCATCTTCGAAAATGAGGTCGGCCTCCTCAAACCCTTTATTCACATCTCCCCACGCGTTGGTAAGCTGCAAAGCGATGTTATTCGGTAGATCTTCATGGATTAAAGGTGCGTTTGGCTTCATGGCCTCTTCATGGTCGAGGACTGCTGGCAGCTCCTCGTATTCAACATTAATCATCTCTAAGGCTTCTTCCGCTATGTCTGGGTCCCTGGCCGCTACCGCGGCCACCCGGTCGCCAACATAACGTACTTTATCAGCTAAGATGTATTCATCGGTCCGCGTCATGGTGTCGGGCATGTGTGAGGAGTTGTATCTAATTTTCGGTGCATCCTTGTGGGTGAGAACGGACACCACCCCGGAGAGCTTCTCGGCTGCGGACGTGTCTATTCTCTTTATTCTCGCATGTGCGTGAGGACTCAGTAGGAACTTACCGTACAGCATATTGGGAAACCTGAGGTCCTCAGTGTGCAAGACGCTCCCCTTTACTACATAGGGCGCGAATATCGGGGGCCTATCTTTCCCAACTTCAACAAATTTCTCCAACATTTTATTTTCCCCTCTTGGTTCTAATCTTTATCGCTGCAGCCTTGATCGATTTAACAATATTTGTATAATTTCCGCATCTGCAAAGGTTACCGCCTATTCGGTATCTTATCTCATCCTCATCTGGATCCTTGTTCTCATCCAGCAAAGCCTTGGTGATTAAGATTATTCCGGGATTGCAGAATCCGCACTGCATCCCGTGATTCTCTATAAAGGCCTCTTGAATGGGATGCAATTCCTCGCCATGAGAGAGCCCTTCAATGGTCGTTACCTCCCTCCCGTTTGCATGCATTGCCAAAACCAGACATGAAGGGGCCGGTTTGCCGTCAATTAAGACTGTACAGGCGCCGCATTCGCCCGTCCCACAACTTCTCTTGGTACCGGTGAGTCCGAGTTCATCCCTAAGGACACGAAGGAGAGTCCAGTGGAGTTTGACTTTTAATTCTCTAAGCTCACCGTTTACTCTTAACCGAATGGTCTTACAATCCATTGTTATCGTCCTCCGAATTTTTCCCTTATCTTTTCAAGCGACCGTCTCACCAACACCTTGGAGATCTCTTCCCGGTAAGATTTCGAGCTACGAATATCCGTTATACATTTTGTTGATGCGGCAGATAGCCTCCCCACCTCTTCGAGGTCGATACTTTCCAATCTTTTTCCTTTCATCAAATCCTCGGCCTTTCTGACCCTCAGTGGAGTAGGTGCGACGGCCCCAAAAACTACTCTGGCATCGCTACAGATGCCTCCTTTGGCCGTTACCGCACAGGCTACGTTTACCTGAGCGATGTCTTCACGGGTCCTAGCCTTCTTTAGGAATACTGCCTTTGTTTCACCGGTGTGTTTCGGAATCACGATTTCAGACAGTATTTCGTCGCCCTTCAGGACGTTCGTTTTTGGTCCGGTAAAGAAATCTTCAAGGTGGACCTCCCTCCTGCCCTTAGGACCATATATGATTGCATTCGCGGATAGCGCTATTAGTGATGGCGGCATGTCTGCAGACGGGACTGACGAACATATATTTCCCCCCAAGGTGGCGATATTCTTAGTCAAAAATGTACCCATCTTACGCGCCGTATCAGGTATTATACTGTATGGTTCTTTCATCAAATTTTTAGAGATCTCAAGTTCCCTTAAGGTCGTCAAGGCCCCGATTCTAATGTTAAGCTTGCCAATTTTGATGTACTCGAGAGGCAAGCGGGTGATATCCACCAAGCATTCCACCCCTGAAGGCTTTTTTACAAGCAAATCGGTGCCCCCAGCAACCATTTTCGCTTTTCCATTGTACTGATGAAGGATTTTAACTGCCTCGCCAAGCTTTGAGGGTCTGAAAAATTCTTTCGGCCTAAATAGCCTCGAGGTAGACATAGATTTACCTTTCAAAATAAGTATTTATATTTTTTACCTTCTCGGGAGATTCTGTTCAAATAAGGCTTTAACTTTTTAGTAAATCGTCATCGATGATCAGATGACGAGAAGAGAAGGGGAACAATTGCAAAGGAGATTTGACCCATGAAACCAGAACTCAGTTCCTATCCACCTTCCCCTCTATATGTCTAGGGAAGCTGGAAAAAAGCTTTCCCGGAGAATAAGAAGCCACCAAATACGGATATGGGGAAAGCATGGACGCGCTGGTATTACTCAAGCGCTGCCTTCTTTACTGTAATGGAAACTACAGCTCGTGCATTTTTCTAAGTCAATAATTAAGATTTTCTTCAGTCAAACCTCTGATTTTTCGACAATCAAAAAAGAAAAGATAAATATATATTTGACTTCCGTTCTTCGGTGCCCTTAGTTCGCCATTAAGTCGGCCAGATTTCAGGAGCGACTAGTTTGCCGTCTATTAAATCCTGTCTTAACTGCGCTAGCTTGTCTCTAACACTCTGTGGCACTACTGAAGCGCTTATATCGGTAAAGTCCAGCACGCCCTCTTTTATGCCAGGATTGACCAAAACTCCTTGGAACGTTCCGTTAATGATGCTCTGGGCAGTCTCCATCAAGTTGGGGGTAAAGTTCATCATGTACGTTGCAATGCACACGTCCTTACCCAACTCGTAATAGTCCTGGTGTTCTGCGATTACATATATTCCTTGGCGACCACGAACAGCCTCAAATATTCCGGTTGAGGTGAAGCCAGCCCAAGACACGAACACATCGGCGCCTGCCTGAATCATGGATGTCGCGAAATCCTTTCCTTTTACCGGTTCGATGAATGATCCCACGTAAGAAACTGTTACCTCAGCATTAGGGTTGACGCTTTCAACTCCCCTTATAACGGCATTCGTGATCATGCCTATAACTGGGAACTGCCCTCCGTTGATAACGCCTATCTTATTTGTCTTTGTAATGGAACCAGCTAAAACCCCAGCTAGATATGTAATCTCCTGCCACTTCGGGTTGTAAGGCCGGACATTCTTGGCTACGGACGTTGTGCCGGTGGTCATAAAATAGGTGTTTGGATACTTCTCTCCGGCCTTGATGGCTGCGTCATCGTACTGTCCCCCGTGACCCCAAACTAGGCCGTATCCTCCAGCTGCGAATGTCTCAAGATCCCTTTGGGCGTCGGCGAATGAGACAAATTCAGAATACGCTATCTCCGCCCCCAATGTCTTCTCTGCCTCTTGTAG
>CAYUMT010000099.1:0-6161 GCA_964446015.1 Hadarchaeota archaeon (SeqCode) | reverse complement strand
TTACTCGACATATTACATGCTGCCAACGGCTTTGCCGGTAGAACAAAGCTTGTTGTTGGTCTGGCCGCAAATAACCGCCTTAATTGCAGCGACTCTCATCATCTTTGCCCTGTCGTACGTGAAATTCATGAGGCAGGAGATAAGGGCTATTTAAATAAGCGCCGGGGCAAGCAGCTAAACCCAAAGTCTGACCAATTATTTTTTACTTTAAGCCCAGCTTCCAAAAAAGTAGGGGTCGGCAAAATTAAGGTCGGAGCTTTTCAAATGAACTTTTTAGCAATGGGTAAAGGGATTTGTATATTCTATAGTATTTTTCATAAATCCTCAGATTCTCTTTTATCGGCTCCGTTTGACTTACTTCTTTAATTGCCTTTTCGCAAGCCTCGCCCACGCTGCTGAAAGTCCCTCCTCCAACCCCGGCCAGCAGCGCCGCGCCAAATGCCGGTCCCTCTTCAACATTTATTGTGACGAGCTCCGTTCCGTACACGTCCGCTTGAATCTGACGCCACAGTTTGCTTCTAGCCCCACCCCCCAAAGCGCGAATTTGGTCTATTTTAATCCCGAGGCCCCTCATTATTTCCAGGGAGTCCCTCATCCCGTATGCCACACCCTCCATTACAGACCTGATCATGTGCCGCTTTCCGTGGTCCAGGGTAAGCCCGAAGAAAACGCCCCTTGCGTTGGGGTCTCCATGGGGGGTTCTCTCTCCTGCCAGATAGGGCAGAAAGATCAAACCCTTGCATCCAGGTTCGGTTTCTGAAGCCTCCGCATCCATTAGCATGTAGGGGTCCTTTCCAATCGATTTAGCGGCTTGAATTTCGGATTGTCCGAGATTGTCCCTAAACCATCGTAAAGAACCCCCAGCCGAGAGCATCACGCCCATCAGGTGCCACTTCTTCGGGACAGCGTGACAGAAAGTGTGAATCCGGCCCTTGGGATCTGTCTTAGGATCATTGCAGGGAGTAAAGAGGACACCTGAAGTTCCTATCGAAGCCCATACAGTTCCTTCCTCGACCACGCCCCCGCCCACCGCCCCCGCCGCGTTGTCTCCTCCACCTCCAACTACAGGAGTCCCGATCTTCAGTCCTGCGCTTCTGCTGGCTTCTCCAGAAATTTCTCCCGTGATTTCCGGAGATTCATAAACCTTGGGAAGAAGATCTTCCTGGATATCGAGCTCATCCAGCATCTCCCCGGACCATTTCCTTTTTTTTACATCCAGTAGCGAGGTTCCAGATGCATCGGAGACGTCCGTAGCGTATGCTCCCGTCAGTTTCAGTCGAATATAATCCTTAGGCAAGAGTATTTTCTCGGTTTTTTCATAAACGCCGGGCTCGTTCTCCCTTACCCACAATATTTTGGGCGCCGTGAAGCCGGTGAAAGTCGGATTGGATGTGAGTTGGATGAGCCTATCGCTTCCCACCTTTTCCGTGATCTCTGCAACTTGCGCAGCTGTTCTTTGATCGCACCAGAGAATGGCTGGCCTCAAAATTCGATCGTCTTTATCCAAGAAAACGGACCCGTGCATTTGTCCCGTTAAACCCAAAGCTGTAACATCCTCGGGCCTCAATCCGGAGTCCTTTACAACTTTTTTTATACATTTTTCCGCAGCGTTCCACCACTCTTCCGGGTCCTGCTCTGCCCAACCTAGCCTCGGGATGTGGAGAGGGTATTCCTTAAAGGCCTTTGAGATGACTGCGCCCACTTCGTTTATGAGAAGGACTTTCGTGCCCGTTGTTCCTACATCTATACCCATCAAATGACTCATGTCAACACCTACTGAAGGGTCCAGTAAAAAATGACATCCCGCAAGTTAATTTTAACAAATTCAATTTTTCGCTAATTTCCCTGCAATACGTGCTCAATAAAGGGGCTTCTTTAACATCGTTCCATTTTTCCATATCAATAAATTTTTTCATCACACTGCCCCAGATTTATTTCTTTTTAAGAATAGTTAAAGATTTACCATGCTTGTGCCTTAATCCATTAGATTTTTTCAATTAACAAATTCAATCCCAGCAACAAGACATCAATTTCCATCCAGTTTTATGCTTAGTAGCGGGTTTATTTTTTAAATTACCATTCACCGTCGCTTTTAAAACCGACCGACGAACACATAAAATATTTAACCAGACAATATGAACCTAGTCGTGTGAGTATGGCGGAAAAACGTAAAACCACCTCGGTGAATCGGATTTTAGTTGCAGTGGACGGTTCAGAACATTCTAAAAAAGCGGTTGGCATGGCAATCGACATGGCAAAAAAATGGAACTCTAAAATATATTTGATTCATGTCGCAGAAAAGAATATTCCCTCGTCATTTATAGAGTTCGCAAGGGATGAGGGCATAGACGCCTTTGACTATTTTGAAAGGGTATGCTCACAAATCCTAGGTTCTGCCGAGGATAGGGTCAAAAAAGCTGGTATAAAAAAGGTTGAAAGAACATGTCCAACCGGGAACCCCGCCGATGAGATCATCAAAGAAGCTAGGAAGAAAAAGGTGGACTTGATAATAATGGGCAGTCGCGGTTTAGGCAGGTTCTCAAGAGCCGTCATGGGGAGCGTATCAACCAAAGTTTGCAATCATGCCGATTCTACATGCATAACAGTTAAGTGAATAGTTTCAGTGTTCAATTCAGCGCTCGGGACACGGTTTTCCGCTTAAGCAACAAAATCCAATACATGCGAAAATTTAAACGGTATTGTGTTGTTAAGGGAATTGATAGGGGATGCGAACTACATTCGGTGTTATAGTCGGCAATCGGGGCTTCTTTCCAGATCGGCTGGCCAAGGAGGGCAGGGCGGAGATAATAAAAATTTTGAGGAGGCAGGGCTTCAACACGGTGGTCCTCTCGCCCGCGGAAACGAAGCATGGCTGCGTGGAGACATGGGAGGATGCCCAGCGCTGCGCCAAACTCTTTAAAGCCCACAGGGATGAGATTGACGGGGTTATAGTCACCCTACCTAATTTCGGGGACGAGAAGGCAGTCGCCAACACGCTTAGGTTGGCAAATCTCAACGTCCCTATACTGATTCATGCCTATCCGGATGAGCCCAAAAATATGAAAATAGATGGCCGCAGGGATTCTTTCTGCGGCAAAATCTCCGTATGCAATAATTTGAGGCAATATGGCATCCCTTTTACCCTAACGAGCCTCCACACCGAATCGCCCAAGTCTAAAACTTTCGCCGAAGATTTACGGTTCTTCGCCGGCGTTTGTCGGGTCTTCAGAGGGCTGCGGGGGGCGCGCATTGGAGCAATCGGTGCCAGGCCAGGCGCCTTCAATACTGTCCGCTACAGCGAGAAGCTCCTGGAATCATCCGGCATATCGGTTGAAACAATAGATCTATCGGAAATATTGGGCCAAGCCAACAGGCTCAAGGACACGGATCAACGCGTGAGGGAAAAAGTCAGGGAAATCAGCGTTTATGCCCCCTGCAAAGGTATCCCTGGGGAAGCAGTACTAAAGATGGCGAAGCTCAGCATCGCGATTTCCGATTGGGTTAAGCAGAACGACCTGAACGCCGTAGCCATCCAATGCTGGACCGCCCTTGAGGAGTACTACGGGATAGTACCTTGCACGATCATGAGTATGATGTCTGAAGCTCTCCTGCCCAGCGCATGCGAGGTGGATGTAACAGGAGCACTGTCAATGTACGCCCTTCAGCTGGCTTCCGAAGGACCCAGTGCCATAGCTGATTGGAATAATAATTACAGGGACGACCCGGACAAATGTGTATTATTCCACTGCAGCAACTTTCCCAAGAGCCATTTTCAGAGCATTCAAACCAGTTTCCAGAGCATAATCGCTGGGACAGTTGGAAAGGAAAAAACTTTCGGGACATGTGTCGGGAGGATGAAGCCAGGTCCCATAACCTTCTGCAGGATCACGACGGACGACGGAGCGGGGTGCGTTCGGGCATACACGGGTGAGGGCGAGATTACTGGGGATTTGCTTGACACCTTCGGGGGGTGGGGCGTAGCGCGAATTAAAAACCTGCAGGTGTTGCTGAGGCACATTTGCGAGAATGGTTTCGAGCATCATGTTGCCATAAGTCAATCCAAAGTCGGGAAGATACTAAATGAGGTGTTCCTTAATTACTTTAATTGGAAGGTCTACCACCACAAAGAATAGAAAATTCTTCAGCCGATATTCCTCATGAAATAAATTTCCAAAAGTCAGTGTTTTAAATCAAACGATTTTTAGCGGCCTTTGCAATTGACAAGAAGTTTCACAACGTGGCTTTGACGGGCTTACAGCTGGGGGGCGATAATGAACACTGCTTTGATGACCTTGTCAGTGAAGTTATGATATTCGTGTTTCACGTTCTCCGGTACAAAAAAGGCTTCCCCCTCCTTCACCTCAAAGCTTTGCGCGGTCTCGGGCAGGTCGATGGTTAGGCTTCCCTCAATGGCGTAGACAAGTTCATCCCCTTTGTGGCTCTCAGGCTCGGAGAACGTACGGGGGGGCACAGCAATCTTTCCCATGTGGATCAAATCGTTGCTGACATAGAAGGTTACGAGTATCCGATTCTCCTTGCCATGGATGACCTGCAACGCCTTTTCGTCCGTAACGACGGTCATCCTTACCGGCTTACGCCGGGCTTCCTCTCCTGAAATCGGCCATTTACCTAGACCTTCAAGACCCATTTTGTCACACTTCAGGGAGCTTTATACAGTTTAGGTTTGCCTGGGAAGTCCGATGGCGGTCCCACTTTTGGATCCCACATCATAGGAGCTATGGCAAACAGTATTGTAACCACTTCATTGGTAAAGTTGTGACCCTGGTGCCATCCATCCTTCGGGATCAAGAGAACTTCCCCTTTCGAGACCTTGTGCACATCCCCAGTCTCTGGGTTGAACATCGTAAGCGTGCCCTTTAGGATGTAATACAGTTCATCTCCTGCGTGGACGTCCGCGGGCTCGAACCTTCCTCCCGGAGGTATCTGGTAAATGCCCACGTGAAGTTTATCCGTGCTCAACATCAACCAATTAAAATCTAGAGAAGGCTTCTTGCCGTATGTGAAGGTTACTATTTTGTCGCGCGTTATGAGGGCCGGTTTTTTCTCGCCTGGAGGAAAAGGATGCTTTCCATGAAAGTCCTCGAGATTAAAAGGCAAGCTTGCACCCTTTCAAATGATATTGTTTTGACTTTATAAATTTTCCCCCTTCTGATTTTATTTTGCGATTAAGACTTAATAGATAATGCTCAAATAATAAAGTTACCTTAGATTAAGCGAGGCGCGACTTCATTTGTAGGTGTAAAATTTCTCCCCGCAGTGTTAAAATCTAATTTACCCCAACGCAAGTAAAGCAAACAATACAATTAAGATTAAAATTATAGTTTCCACTAATAACTCAGTTAAAAATAAAAAATAAAAAAATTTAATGGTTTTTAAATTTTGCCGTAAGGGAACAAGGTTTCTGTATACCCGCTCGGTCTGACAGCTTTCAGTCTTCCCAGTAGGTCACTGCTCATCGTGGCCCCCATCATGGCTTCTTGGTATCCCCACTCCAAGTTGTAGATCGATATGGGTCTGACGATGGTGCAAATGTAGGCGTGAGTGTAATCAGTGTTTCCAGCGGCATACTTCAGGGCCAATCTCACCGCGTTTGCGCCCATGTCTGGCGGCTTGGAGTCGACAAGCCCGAGTATCGGAGAGTCCGGGTCAATCATTTTGTCAGTTCCGTGTTCCCCTGCCAAGTCGTTGGAAACTATGAACACTTTGTTTTGCATACCGAGAGTTTCAATTGCTTCAGCTGCCAAGAAAGCGCACGGCTCTGTCCACTGTATCCAGATAGCCTGTATTTCTGGGTGTGCTGTCAGCATTCCCATAGCTAACTCTCTGCACTGGGCGGTGTCGGTGTACGTCTTTGTATCGACTATCTCAATGTCAGGATATTTATCGAAAGTGTCGTGCGCTCCTTTCTTGCGCCAATCGTTGACATATTGTTTCAACGCAAACTCAATCGTCCCTATCTTCCCCTTGCCTCCTAGGGCCTTTATGATCATTTCAGCACCGACTATTCCCGTTCCATAACCATCAGCATCAGATGTTCCCAAGTAAGATGTAGTGTTGTTTATTCCCGTTACTGCACCCCATAGGAAAGCTTGTCCGATCTTAGGATTGGCCGATGCCAAATCGAGGCAAGCTGGCGCCGT
>CAYUMT010000098.1:0-6198 GCA_964446015.1 Hadarchaeota archaeon (SeqCode) | reverse complement strand
AAGCCGGTCTGTGGCATGCCAGGCCTACCAGCTCTCGTACAAGCTTCTCTTACTAATTGTGCTTCATATTTAGCTGCAAGGGTTTCGTACACCGTCCCTGCCCTGATCGGCCTTCCATATATTGTTAATAGTGTTGGATGGGGCATTATATCAATTACCCGATATTGCGCGCAGCTTTGGACCACCGGAATGAATAGTTCCTCATCAAAACCGCACATTGCCCCAAACCATGCTATCGGTAGTCTTTTGTCCTCCGGCCTCCTAGCTTTTATCACTAACGTATCCTCGCCTTTTCCTACTTTTATTTCACTCGGAACGCTTTTCTTGACTTCCTTAAGTTCTTCCTCAGTGAATTTTATTACCCTCTCCGTTTCCCTGCAAAGCATCCCCGTATCGACCACTAAGTCAAACCCAGCTTTCCAGAACTCGTCAGCTAAACCATCATCAGTGTTAACTGGGTTTTCTGATGTACATGCCCCCTCGAGTCCGTATTCCTTCAGCTTCTCTCCAACCTTAGTAGGGATGATTTTAGTATCCCATTCTTTTTCCTTACAGACCGGACCATTGTAGGCGCGATCCAGCACATCTAAAAAACTGAAAACCAACTGATTCACCTCCATTCATCAATTATATAATTATTTGGCTATTAAATCAACGGCCAATGCCACTCGACTTCACGTCCGGCTCTTTCTTTGACTCCTTCGGCCCTCTTTTTTGCCTCTTCGATTACCTTGGCTTCGTCCATGGTCTTTACCACTCTGTTTTCCATGAGGACCTTGCCGTTGACCATGACGGTGTCCACGTCGCTCCCTCGCACACGGGCGACGATGTCAAAAATTGGGTTTATGGTTGGCACCAATCTGGGGTTATCAAGATTTACAATGATCAGGTCCGCCTTCTTGCCCTTCTCTATCGATCCTGTTTCCTTATCCCACATGAGGGCCTTGGCGCCGTTGATGGTCGCCATCTCGATAAGCTTCTCATTATATAATAACGTCAAATCACGCCTCGGAGACCTGTTCTGAAGCACATTCTCCATTTGCATGATGTCAAAAATATCGGTGGTCAAATGTCCTCCGTCAGCTCCCAACGCAACGTTGATGCCCATCTCCAGCATGTCCTTGACCTTTGTATCATAGCCTCTTGAAGGGCAATGAACAACATTCGTTTTCGTTTCCATTATTATCTTCATGTCGATTCCGGTTAAGTACGTGCAATGATTGAGGTCGATATTGGGGCCGACCCAGTCTACCGACCGCAAAAATTCTACAGGGGACAATCCGTATTTGGTCCATATCTGTTCAGCGTCCAGTTGCGGCCACTCGGCTACGTGGGTAGTAATACCGATGCCGTGCTCATTAGCGATTGCAACGAGTTCTTTACAACTTTCGAGGGAGGGGGCCCTTTCGGCCTGTGCGGCAAACCAGACCTTCAATCGGCCATCGGCCCTGCCATGCCACTTATTAATTGCCCTTTTCGTGTCTTCCACGCTCTCATTTTTGCCGCTCATCAAACCGGGCATTTCGATCACCAATCTGCCCAACACGCTCCTCATGCCCGACTTATCAACGATTCCAGCAAGGTCGCCAACATCGCCGCCTTGTCCCCAGTCGCAAAAGCCCACAACCCCGGATTTTATGTATTCTAAACAATTTAGAGCCATGGCAGCCCTAAAATCCTCAGGCCTATAAACTGCCAGCAAGGGATAGCCGAAGGTATATCTAGCACCTGAGCGTTGTCTTCTGGGAATCGTCCACAGACCTCGAATTATACTCTGACCAGAATGGGCGTGACAGTCGAACAGGCCTGGCATGACGAGCTTGTCCTTGGCGTCTATCGTCTCGGCTCTCGGGTACTTACGCTCGAGCTCGGAAGATTTGCCGACATCAGCTATTTCCATGCCATCTATGGCAACGGCCCCATCGTGAATTACCCTGCGCTCAGGATCAACAGTAACGACGAACTTGGCATCCTTAATCAGAAGGTCAACCATATACGAACCAATTTTCCATTTTTACTTAGCTTGCTTGTCTATATAGCCCGTGAATTAATAAAACCCTCTTGCCTAAAGGCAAGTCTTTTAAAATTGCAGCGAAACTCGAATACAGTGTAGGATATGAGTACGTTTCGGTCAGGGAAACTATCAGAAGTAGGAAAAAGTCGCCCCACGATAAATGCGCCCTACATCGTGAACGGGAGCGCCTGGTACACGGCGGACCTTAAATTTTCCGGCATGTTGTACGGCAAGATCCTCAGGAGCCCTTACCCGCATGCAAAAATAAAAAGGATTGACACCACCGAGGCTGAGAGACTTCCCGGCGTGGTGTCCGTGGTAACGCACAAGGATGCGCCAAAGTTCAGGTATAATTCGTCACATTCTCTTGAGGCAATTCCAAAGGATGAATACGTCTTGGCCGATAAAGCACGTTTTGTTGGGGATAAGGTCGCTGCAGTAGCGGCTAGGGAGAAGGATATCGCCGAGGAAGCTTTGGAATTGATTGAAGTTGAGTATGAGGAATTGCCCGCGATATATGATCCCGAAGAGGCTATGAAGCCCGACGCGCCTAAAATTCACGAGTACATGGGAAACAACATCACCACACATCTTACAAACGAGTGGGGGGATGTGAAGAGGGGATTCGAGGGAGCGGACTATATTTTTGAAGATGAATACTCAACTCAAGCTGCGCATCCATGTCCCATCGAACCACACGCATGTATATCCGTCTATAAATCTGGAAAAATAGAAATTTGGTCTGGTACCCAGGCGCCGCACCGATTTTTGCCCAAATTGAGCGATATCTTCGGCATTCCACGAAACAAAGTTCGAATCCACCAACCTTTCATCGGCGGCGGCTTTGGCAACAAGATTGATATCTACCTAGAACCAGTCACCACACTCCTGTCCATGAAAAGCGGGGCGCCAGTATTTATGGAATTCACACACGAAGAAATGCTCTCCACGACGTTTCCCCGTCACCCCTCTGTCACGAAGTTGAAAATAGGAGTCAAGAAAGACGGCGCCATTACGTCAATACAGGCTAGGACAGTCATCGACACCGGCGCATACGCTACCCAAGGACCCGGCGTCTTGGGAGCCATGGTTTTCAGCAGCAAAAACCTTGTCAGTTTATACAGAAAGCCAAACTTCAAATACGATGCCTATTGCGTTTATACCAACAAAACCCCATCTGGCGCTTTCAGGGGTTATGGAAATCCTCAGACGGCCTTTGCCCTTGAATCCATTTTGGATACCATAGCTGAAGAATTGGGAATCGACCCGATAAAACTACGAATAAAAAACGCCATCAGCAAGGGAGACACGGACCCAACCACCAAATTAAAAATCAAAAGCTGCGGCGTAATAGAATGCGCCGAAAGGGCCGCGAGAGTTATTGGTTGGAAGAAAAGGCATAGAGGATGGGACAAGGGCAAAAAAAGAAGTGGTTTGGGAATGGCATGGATGATAAATATCAGCGGAGTTGGCCGCACCATGGATGAAACCTCATCCGCCGAGGTAAAAATCCGCTCGGACGGGAAAATAAACTTGGTAATTTCTGCTGTTGACATCGGTCAAGGAATTATGACAACAACAGCTCAAATAGCGGCTGAAGAATTAGGGATCCAGTCAAAGGATGTGGATGTCACCCGAGCCGACACGATTCAACCAGTCGACAGGGGCACATACGCCTCAGGGGGCCTGTACGTTACCGGAGAGGCGGTTAGACGGGCGGCCGCTGACGCTAAAAGACAACTCTTGAAAAAAGCAGCCTGGACCTTGGCGGAAAAGGTGGAAAACCTCCTAATTGACGGTGGAAAAATCCGGGTCAGGAAAAAACCCAAACGCGGGATGTCAATAGGGGAGGCGATGAAGGGAGTCGAGGGCGGCGAGATCACCGGAAAATCAACTTTCACGCCCAAATCGAGTGCGCCGAGTTTTGGCGTCGCTGGTGCAGAGGTCGAGGTGGACGTCGAGACTGGAGAGGTAACCCCCAAGGTACTGGTATACGCTCACGATATAGGAAGGGCTATCAATCCTGCAATCGCCGAGGGCCAGATGGAAGGTGGAATGGTTCAAGGACTCGGGTACGCATTGACGGAGGAACTAATTTGGGATAAAAAGACCGGAAAAATGCTTAACCCGAGATTCGTCGACTACAAGATACTAACCGCAAGAAACTTGCCAAAAATCGTTCCCGTGATAGTCGAGACTGGAGAACCAACCGGTCCTTACGCGGCCAAAGGATTGGGAGAACCTCCTTTGATACCAATCGCCCCAGCCATTGCGAATGCCATCTACGATGCGGTGGGTGTGAGAGTTAAACAACTCCCCATCACGCCCGAAAAACTCTTAGAAGGAATTAAAGAGAAGAATTCACGGCGCTAAACTGGTTGGTAGGTAATTAAAAAAAGTTTTATATAGGAAACTTTTGGGTTACTTTAATCCCACTTAGTTTTTGCTAGTCGAACCTTTAAGATATAAGCTTTAGACACCAGGCGATGATTATCACTTTCGATCTTAATGTTACAATAAAGCTCAAAAATAATCGCGACTTGTTTTAACAGATTCAATGAGATAACTCTCTAGCGTGTTTTGTTCAGAAGCCAAGTTAAAACACCAGATTGGAGGCTAGAGATTTAAGGCGAGACCATGCCGTGGGATTCTCGGTTAAAGGCATGATGATGAAGCCAGATCCGTTATCCAACTCCGTTCTTTTTACACAAAATTTATTAGCATGCATATTCATCACGATTTAGTGGGAGGAAAATCTGAATGAGTAGAACATTTGATCTTGTCATAAAGGATGCTTATTTGGCAGAACGCGATGAAATCGTGGACATCGCTGTTAGTGGCGAAAAAATTGTGAAGATATCCAAAAAGTTGGAGGGCAAAGGGGAAGAAGAGATTGATGCCAAAGGGAATTTAGTGTCCCCAGGATTCGTTGACAGTCATATGCATATGGATAAAGCTCTTACTGCTGTTGGTGGAAGGGTTCCAAAATATATCATGCGTAGTGAACTGGTGCCTGAAAAAGAGAAATCTATCGCATTGGGCTTGGAGTACTACAAAACCGCGTCCGTGAAAGAAATAGAGCAACATGTATTAGAACTCGCTCAAATGGCAGTTGCTAATGGAACCCTTTACATAAGAACCCATGCAGATGTAGACAAAGTTGCTCGCACAAAGGCCGTTGAGGGCGTGATAGCAGCAAGAAATAAGCTGAAGAACCTTGTGGACATACAAATCGTTGCCTTCGCTCAAAGTGGCCTTTTACGGGACCGAGAATCTGAACAGTGGGTTAAAAAATGCATTAGTATGGGTGCAGATTTAATAGGTGACCTTGATCCAGCTTCGGTTAATAATAACATCGAAGAAACACTTGACACGTGGTTTAGGATAGCGAGAGATCATGGCGTTGGCATTGATAGTCATATTATGGATCCGGGCACTCTCGGGATTTATACTTTAGATTGCCTAGCCGCGAAAACAATAGAGAATGGCTACATCGGGAAAGTAACGGCAAGCCACGCTTTTTCTCTTGCGGACATTTCTGAACAAGATCTCAGCCGCGCCATGCCTGAGTTCAAGGAAGCTGGGTTAAAAATTGTAACATGTTATCCCAGCACGCTGCCCACCATGCCGGTAAAGAAGCTCCTGATGGACGGCGTCAATATTGCCTTGGCCTCGGACAATGTAAGGGATTTTTGGATCGTTCATGGTAATGCTGATTTACTGCAGGGCGCCTTGATCAATTCTCTTAAACTGCGGATGTGGACAAATCAAGACTTGAACTTACTTTGGCGGATGATTACGAATGAAGGCGCAAAAGTTCTTGGCATCGAGAGGGATTATGGTATAAAAGAAGGTAACAGGGCAGATATGGTTATCTTTGATGCGCTATCTCCACAATGGGCCATAATTACTCAGGCAAAGAGATCGTACGTGATTAAAAATGGAAAAGTGGTAGCGAGGAACGGCGAAATACTGCCCGCCTTTAAGAAATATTTGTAGAATGAGAACCTAATGATGGATGTAGACATTGTGGAGGAAAGTTATCGTTGGCAAATCTAGACCAATGGCCAATGCCACTCGACTTCACGTCCGGCTCTTTCTTTGACTCCTTCGGCCCTCTTTTTTGCCTCTTCGATTACCTTGGCTTCGTCCATGGTCTTTACCACTCTGTTTTCCATGAGGAC
>CAYUMT010000097.1:0-6221 GCA_964446015.1 Hadarchaeota archaeon (SeqCode) | reverse complement strand
GTCATAGATGTCCTGCCACTCCTTCAAGGGCTTTAGCGTCTTTAAGTCATAACACTCCTTGAAACTCTTTCCCTTAGGTGGAAACTTGAGTTTGTCCTCATACTTCGGGATGAGGGCCTTAACCATCTCGTTTGCGTCGCTGCGTTTAACTCTGGCGCTGGATTTCAGCACCTCGGCTCCGAACTTTTGCTCCAACGGGGACTGTTGATCTATATACCTCCCACCTGCCGAACGATTGCCAAAATTAGCAGCACAACCCGATACCGTGTCAACAATCGAGCTAACGGCCATTTCGTACAATATCTCGTAAGTGAATGGACCTGAAACCTGACTGGTGATCCCCAATGCGATTGCACTCGCGTTTCTGCTCTGTGCTTGATGACCTACACTCCTCGCCCATACCGCATCCCTGCCACAGTTGCCCTGATACCTGATATCATATACAACTGCGCCAGTAAGTTTACAGATATGAACCGGAATTTGTAATATGAAAGCTGGAATAGTAGCTAGCGCCGCTCCTTCTGGCCCGCCGGCGTATCCACCTATCATGGACCAGTGACACCCGAATACAGTCCCAGCGCAGTTAAGGGTTGTCTGGGCCACTTTGTGCAACAAACCGTAGGAAGTCTTCAATTCGGTAATAGCGAGCACGATGGCCAAGTCTTTTTGAGGATCGTACCCTCCAGGAGTGCCATATCCACCCAGGTGTCCGTACTCAGTCGCACTGCTAGCAACACCTGAGATAGAGATTCCCTGGCGGCCGACCCTCTTCAAGGCCTCCTTAACCAGTGTCGCCTCACGATATCCTGCTATAATTTCGTAAGGCGTGCCCGATCTGAGTTCCCTTCCATAAACTGTAACTAAATTAACGGGATTTATCAGGTCAATAACTCTATACTGCATGATGGCCTGAGTCAACGTTACAAAGATTTCCTCAGAAACTGGCCCAAAACCCGTCCTGAACTTTGGTATTGTTTTATCTTCAGGCTTTCTGGTCCTTAATGTGCAGGCATCGGTACCCCATCCCAAAGTTATTTCACTCGGTACTTCCCTCAATGCATCCCTCAGCTCGTCTTCTGTGAACTTGATTACCCGCTCTGTTTCCAGACACAGCATCCCTAGGTCGACGGCTAAATCAAAACCAGCTTTCCAAAAATCGTCGGCCAACCCGTCATCGGAATTTATTGGATCCTTAGGGTCGCATGTGTCCTCAAGCCCGTACTCATTAAGCTTCTCCTTGATCTTCTTAGAAACAATCATATCCCAGTCCTTAAGCAGGCAGACTGGCCCCTCGTGGGCCCTGTCCAGGATTTCTAACAGGGAAATCAATCTAGCACTCCTTTCCAACAACTTTATCTATACAGACTTGGCAGGCCCAAGTCCTCTAGCTCTTTCCAAACTCGGTCGAAGATGTCCTGCCATTCCTTCGTGGGTTTGAGAGTTTTCAGGTCAGTGCATTCCGTGAAACTCTTTCCCTTGGGCGGAAACTTGAGCTTGTTCTCGTACTTCGGGATGAGGGCCTTGACCATCTCGTTTGCATCGCTGCGTTTGACTCCAGCGCTGGATTTCAGCACCTCTGCCCCGAACTTTTGCTCCAGAGGAGAATTTTGGTCAATGAATCTACCACCTGCAGATCGATTACCGAACTGCGCAGCACAACCTGACACGGTATCCACAATACACCCCACGGCCGTTTCGTACAAAAGCTCGGGAGTACATGGACCTGAAACCTGACTGTTAACTCCTAAAGCTATCAAGTTCTTGTTTATGCTCTGTGCCTGGTGACTGACGCTCCTTGCCCATACAGCATCACGACCGCAGTTACCCTGGTACCTGATATCGTAAACTACACCGCTAGAAAGCGCTGCACTGTGAACCAAAAATTGTAATATAAAGGATGCAATAGTGGCTAGCGCCGTTCCTTCGGGTCCACCGGCGTATCCACCTATCATGGACCACTGACAACTAAAAATGATGCCACCACAGTTCATGATTGTCTGGGCTACTTTGTGCAGCAATTCGTAGGAGGTCTTCAGCTCAGTAATTGCGAGTGCAACGCCAAAATCCTTGGGTGCCTCATAACCACCCGGCGTTCCGAATCCGCCCAGATGCCCATATTCTGTTGGGCTACTTGCAACGGCCAGAATGGGACTGCCCTGACGTCCGACCCTCTTTAAAACTTCCTTGATCATGACTGCCTCATAATGCCCGGCTATAATTTCAAAGGGAGTGGCAGATCTGAGTTCCCTACCATAAACGGTTACTAAATTAAGTGGCGATATGAAGTCAATTATCCTATACTGCGCAATGCCTTGCATCAACGGAATATACATCTGCTCCGAAGTTGGTCCGAAACCCGACTTGTATCTCGGCATAGTTTTGTCTTCTGGTCTTCTAGCCTTCAAAACGAATGAGTCTGATCCCCTTCCAAATGTTATTTCGCTCGGAGCTTCCCTCAATGCGTCCCTCAGCTCGTCTTCTGTGAATTTGATAATCCGTTCCGTATCTATACACAACATCCCGGTATCAACTGCAAGGTCGAAACCAGCATCCCAGAATTTCTGCGCCAACCCGTCGTCAGAGTTTATCGGCTCATTGGGGTTGCACGTGCCTGCAAGCCCGTACTCCTTAAGCTTCTCCTTGATCTTCTTAGAGACAATCATGTCCCAGTCCTTAAGCGGACAGACTGGCCCTTCATGGACCCTATCTAGGATTTCTAATATAGAGATCAATCAGACACCTTTTACAACGGGCCGTGTTACATCTTTGCCTTTTTCCATCAAAATCTTGGCTACATCAATTGCATCTGAAGCGAACCTTCCGTAACCATCCGCGCCGATCTCTGCCGCCCATTCTGGGTTAACCGGTCCTCCGCCTATCATGACCAAGTATTTGTCCCTGATGTTCATATCCCTAAGATACTTGATTGTGTCCTTTTGATAATACATAGAGGTGACCAAAAGAGTCGATATCGCTATAATGTCAGCCCCGACCTCCTTTGCCTTTTCTATAAACTTAGTGGAGGGACAGTCGGTCCCCATGTCATGGACTTCAAAACCGTTTACTCCCAACATCATTCCCACAAGGTTCTTTCCAATATCATGTATGTCCCCAAATGCTGTCCCAATCACGACCTTGCCAAGAATATTTTCCTTAAGTCTTTCCGCATTTATATGGGGCTTGAGTACCTCCATGCCCGCTTTCATGGCTTCAGCGGCTACAACCACCTCTGGCAAGAAGATCTCGAAGTCATGGAACTTCTTACCGACGACGCCCATGCCCTTTGCAAATCCATTTTTAATCGCATCCAGAGGGTCAATCTTCGCATCGATTGCCTCCTGAGCAACTTTCTTTGCGGCAGCCTCATCTCCATCGATGACGGATTTTGCAAGTTTTTCCAATAATTCCTGATTCATTATCCACCTCTTTTAAAAGCTTAAAATTTAAGAATAAATAATTTGTGTTTTTTAGCTCTGAATGTTAGACTAAAAAAATCTATTTTCGTGGAACCATGTAAAAAAGCTTTAATAACTCTAGCACACTTTCTTTGGGAGGTAGGATGAATAAAACAACAATTGGGGTAATAGCTGTTGTCGTTATTATAGTAATCGCAGCTGGAGCATACATGGCGATGACTCCTGCAGCGACTCCAACTACAACACCTAAGACTACAACAACACCTACAACAACACCCACCACAACGCCAACTCCCACTGAGAAGCTAAAGGTAGGGGCCATACACGTTCAGCCCCTCGAAAGCAATTATTGGGGTCTTCAACTATACGATGCCCTGGAAAAAGCCGTTCAAAAATACAATATTGAACATAAATACACTGAGATGGTTTGGGTACCTGATGCAGAGCGTGTCGCGAGAACTTACATTGATGAGGGATTCAAGTTGTTATTTTTACATAGCTGGTACCCGGACGTAATGAAAATGATTGGAAATGAGTACCCAGATGTCGTTGCACTTGGCGGAGGAGGTGGATCAGAACTTGTCGTAGTTTATCCACCACCCACACCAATCCCACCTAACATCGGGCATTATGCGGACTACATGTTCGAGGCCGGATATCTCGCGGGAATACTTGCTGGGAAGATGACAAAGACTAACAAACTTGGACTCGTTGGAGGTTTCCCCGTGATAAACACGAACAGACACTTCAATTCGTTTATAGAGGGAGCTAAATCCGTAAACGAAAGTGTAGAAATAAAGATATCTTGGTTAATGGCATGGGGAGACCCGCCGAAGGTAAAGGAACTAACAAAGGCCCTCATAGAGTGGGGGGCTGACATAATTTACTCCGACGAGGTGCCTGGCTCCGAAGCAGCAACGGAAGAATCTGGCAATGCCTATCTAATCAATTGTTACAGGAGCAACCCAGAGTTAGCACCAAAGTCGACGTTAGCAGCTGTGACGTGGAATATTTGGCCAACAGTGGACGAAGTCGTGGGCTCTGTGCTGGAGGGAAAATTTGTGGCCAAGGAATACCTTTACGGATTGGCTGATGGAGGGACCGATCTCATCATAAATCAGCCAGACAAAATACCAACGGATGTTAAATCATATATCCAAGCTGTCAGGCAGTTGATTATAGAAGGTAAGCTCGTGATTACTCCAACCGACACTGCTCCAGAAACTATCTGGAATCTCTAGTCAAATCGGTGGTTAAATGCCACTGAGTGTCAAGATAGTTGAATATTTATTTTAATATTTATTTTTCAATCCTAAGTCCTCTAGCTCTTTCCAGACTCCATCATAAATTTCCTGCCATTCTTTTGTGGGTTTCAGCGTCTTGAGATCAGTGCACTCTGTAAAACTCTTCCCCTTGGGGGGGTACCTCAGCTTGTCCTCATATTTCGGCAGGAATTTCTTGACTATCTCATTTGCGTCGCTCCTCTTCATGCCTGCCGCTGCTTTTCCGACCTCAGCGCAGAACTTGTTTTCCAATCCACTTCCGTAATTCGGGTATTTGCAGCCGGTTGGCCTAGTGCCCCACACGGCACAGGAACCCGAGACGGCGTCCATGATGGCGTAATCCGCGATCTCGTAAAGCAACATGTCTGTGCACGGGCCGCTGACATTGCTGTTAATCCCCACCGACATCATGTGATTATTTCTAGTTTGGGCCTGCCTGGCGACACTTCCGGCCCATATCGTCTCTCTGCCGGTGCTTCCTAGGTGTCTCAAGTCAATGACGGTATAGTCAACATAAGTTGCCATGTGAACTGCCGCCTCCAGGACGGACGCCGCAACGGCTTCAATGGCGGCGCCCTCGGGCGGTCCGGAATAACCAGCTATCATTGAATGGTATCCCGGCTTTATCGCTGCACCACAGTTCAGGGCCTGCGCCACTTTGTGAAGCAATGAAAATCCTGTTATAAGGGGGGTGACCACCAATGGTATCGCCACAGAGCATGCGGGATCGAATCCGCCGGGTATGCCAAATCCTCCCAACTGACCGAACACAGTTGGACTGCTTTCAACGGCATGAACCGGCATTCCAACTCTGTCAGCCCTCCTCATGGCCTCCTTAACCAACGCTGCTTCGTACGCCCCGAGCAGAGTCTCGTATGGCGAACCGGAGCGCGGTTGTCTGCCGAACAGTGTGGAGGGTACGCCACCTGCGAATATATCAATCACCCTATATTGCAAGATGCTCTGCATCAGGGGTATGTAGAGTTCCTCCGAAACCTCCATCCCGAGCGGTGAACCTATTGCCAGCGGTACTTTTTGGTCCTCTGGGTATCTACTCCTAAGGGTTACCCTGTTCTTTCCCAGACCAATTGAGAATTCACTGGGCGCTTCCTTCATCACGGAGTCGAGCTCTTCCTCGGTGAACTTTATTATCCTATCAGTATCGATGCAGAACATGCCCGTGTCCAGCGCAAGCTCATAACCCGCCTTCCAAAATTCATCAGCAAGACCGTCGTCGGTATTAACAGGATTTTTTTGGTCATATGTCTTCTCGAGACCGTGCTCCCTCAGCTTCTCCATTATCTTCGGGAAAAGGATCTTAAGCTCCCACTCCCTCTTAGCCACAACCGGGCCCGTGTGCGCCTTATCCAAAACATCCAAAAAGGTAACTTTTGACATTCTCATTGATCCCAGCTTAATTTTTTCAAGCCCAAGTCTTCAAGCTCTTTCCAGACTCCATCATAAATTTCCTGCCATTCCTTCGTGGGTTTCAGCGTCTTGAGATCGGTGCACTCCGTAAAGC
>CAYUMT010000096.1:0-6227 GCA_964446015.1 Hadarchaeota archaeon (SeqCode) | reverse complement strand
GAGGACGACATGGACAATGACTAGTAGCGGAAGACGACTTACAATTCATAACCTAAAATTCTTAATTAGCTGGTATTTGACAACGTGTTGTTAATAGGATCAAGTCAGAGGTTTATTTCAGATGAACTGGCGCATGCAGCCCTTTATCACGGAGTTCATCTGGACGGTGATCCCGGCGAATATCGACGGTGGCGAGCCCAAGTGTTCGGCCAGCCAGAAGCAGAGAGGGCAGTCCAGGACCGACTGGAGGCCGGTAACGCTTATTGAGATGGGTTCGGACATTGGATTCAATTATACTTTGAGTACAGTGTCTTGACAACTAAGAAAACATGGATGGTATTTTCAGGTAACTTTTTTACATTAGATTGCGTCGTTTCCCAAAACTATTCTTAGTTAAACTATTTTCAATAACATTTATAAGTATTTATTGTTTTTAGTTTAACTGTGATTTAGATGAGGAAGGCTGCAATTCGGGTTCTGGATAGGCTTTACAAGGGTCCCGCAAGCATCAAAGAGCTATCAAGAGAGTTAGGGGTTAGTTACCCGGCTATGGCCTCCACCGTCAAATCGCTGGTGACCGAAGGTCTGTGTGAGAGGACAAACGGTTCTATCAGGATCAAACCCACTCCTCAGACTCAGCTCCTTGGCAAAATTCTCACAGGGTACAATGGCAGGAGATTGTTGGGTGGCGTACGAGAGAATATACTGACCTCAATTATCGAGCCCGCCACCATCCCGCAGATCGCAAAACGCACAGGCCTTGCCGAGCAGACCATCTACCGAAATTTAAGGGAGCTGAAGTCAATGCTCGGAGTCTCGGTGGAAAAAAACTACTACTCCTTGGTGGACGAAGGACTTAAAAGGTTCCTCGAGCTGAGGCGCACGGAAAAAACTCTGATGGGAGAGGAAGGCGAAGTAACGATAATCTATTCGGATGGGATAATCCTGAAGCGGGCCCCAAAAGGGTTGAGGGCCAAGGGAACGCTCACGGCGTTCTCCCGTTTCCACGATTTCGGCGTGGACTACGGCGCTGAGTTTAGTGATTACTATGTGGAACCTCCAACCGACCCGAGCATCGAGGACGTGCTCATCCATGCTCTGCTGGCCAGCCAAACCGCGCTCGAGGCCACGATGTGCGCGGTGTTCTACCTGAAGAACAGGGAGAAGGTCGATGTCGGCAAGGTCGAACGGACGGCGAAGCGCCTTGGTGCGCTGGACATGTGGCTCGACCTAGTGGCACTGAGCAGGGCTATGCCACTCAAAAACCCGCGGAGATTCCTCCCTTGGGACGAGTTCGTGCAGAAGGCCGAAGTGTACGATGTCAGGGTTGAGCCGCCCTTCAAGCTTCGCAAGGTCAACGGTCTTTTCATGAAACTGGGGGCCAAGCTGGTTCATGAGGTAACGGCTTACTGCCTCGGTGGGGTCAACCTGATGCTAATGGAACTGAAAGAGGCGACCAAGGATGTAGATCTGGTGGTTGAGGACCAGCGGAGCTTTAAGGATCTGCACCAAGCGCTGCTCGGTCTCGGCTATCGCACGTTGCGGGTCAGGGAGCAGGGCGAACAGGAGCGGGGGCTCGAGGCGTCGGGCATCTACACCCACGAGAGCCTGCCCCGGGTCGACCTCTTCACGCGCCGGATATGCAAGGCGTTCGAGCTCACGGATGGGATGAAGGCGGGAGCCAAGTCGACGCTCTTCGGTAGGTTCGAGCTGCGGTTCCTGAGCTTGGAGACAGTTTTCCTGCTGAAATCGATAACGGGGCGGGATGGTGATTTGCTCGACATGGAGGCCATCGCTCGGCGCGGCTTGGATTGGAAGGTTCTTGAGCGGCTTTATTGGGAGGAGGAAAAGCTTGTCGGTGGAAGCTTTTGTCTGGACGTGCTCGACAGCTTGGAGGTGATACAGAAGCGGTCCGGGACACAAATCTCGTTCATACGTCGGCTGCTGCGCCGCTGCGTCGAGGAAGGGGTAAAGCAGTCGGCCGGCCTCGGGGCGAGAAGCTTGGCAGACCTCAGGCGATACCTCGATTTTCCAGAGGCGACGCTCAGGCGAGCTGTTGAGGAGCTGGCTTCGAGGGGCGAGCTGAAGCTTACCAAGCGCAAGGGTAGGATTAGCTTGGAGCTGCCGCATGGCAAAAAATAGTCATTCTAGTATTTCTCGTTCGACTTTCGGGCACGTTCTTTAAAAACAGTGCATAGGTATTATTGAGAACATGCCGAAGTGCTCGGTCTGCGGCAAAGGATTCCCAGAGGGGCGGATGAGATACTGCAGCGAGTGCGGCATGACCTACTGCGAGAGGTGCGCCGAGGAGGAGACGTCGATGGCGGCGCTCGGTATATGCCCCGATTGTGAGGAGGCGTGACAGGACGAGGACGACATGGATGATGATTTGTAAGAGTTTTTGCAATCACTTTGTAAACTGGTTTCTTCAGCCCATCATGCGCATACCTTTCAAACAATGCGGCCAAGTTGCCGGTGTCGAGTTCTATTATAGTGGAGTTATGGCCATGATCTCTATCGCCCTGGTGATCTTGAGCTCAAGCACGGAATCACCTTACCAGCTTCTTCATCCTAACTAGGAAATCTCGAGCTGCCCTCAAAAGATAGGCGGCGGTCTCCTGTGAGTAAGTGTACCTATAATCAGCATCCTCCCTCGCTCCGAGCGCCGCGGAAAAATCTGAGATGAACTTGCTTTCCAACCTCCCCTTCGCGCTCAGGTCCTCCAGCACCACCCTGATCGCAAAATGCCTCCGCTCCTTAAACCCAAGCGAAAAGAGCACCGCGCGAGCGGCGTGAAACATCGAGTAATAACTCTTGACTATGGACCATTTGAAGTCGCCATCCTTGAGGGCTCGTTCAGCCCTGCTCAGGTCATAACTGGCCTCCTTGATCTCCTTTTCCACGATGTCGGCCTCGACCTTCACGCGCCCCAGGAAACCTTCCCGCAAGCAACTTTCGATGTCCATCACACCAGCCTCATCCTGTCCCTGTCGACCCTCTCGTAAAAAGCCGGGTCTTCGCGCGCCGCCCTCGCCCACTCGAGGGGGGTGAAAAAGCTGACCTTTATCCGCTCGCTGATCGCCTTTATCCTTTCGACCACCTCCCGCTCCTTCCCGATCACGAGGATGTCAACGTCGGATTCCTCGACATCATCGCCCCTGGCGACCGAGCCGTAGAGGTAAAGCTCCCCCTGTCCCTTGAAGGCCTTGAGCCTCGGCAGGAGCCATGAGACGGTGCTCAGGACCTTGAGCTGCTTCACCACGGGGCTCTCTCGATTTAGCCTATGAAGCTTCATCCTCCCACGCCTAGTGACCGAAATTAGCCCAAGCTCCTCCAGGGCGCGCAACCACTTACTAACGCTCGCCCTTGCCGCCCCGGTCCTTTGCTGGACCTCCTTCTCGTAAAATTCTCCGGTTGGTTTGTTCAAGAAAAATTTGAGCATCTTCCAGCAAACCCTGTTTTCGAAGATGATTTCAATCGATTGGACCATAAGTATCATATAAATGAACATATGACTAAATATTTATACTTTATTGGCTAATTGTTTATACACTTGGGGATATGGGCGGCAGAGCGCCTTTGCAGGGCTTCATCCCGGGCGTTAAACGCTATTTCGCTTCAGAAATCAAGATATTATCAGGGAGCATGCCTAGGTGTTCGGTCTGCGGCCGCGGGTTTCCGGAGGGGCGGATGAACTACTGCAGCGAGTGCGGCAGGGCCTACTGCGAGAGGTGCGCCGAGGAGGAGACATCGATGGCGGCGCTCGGGATATGCCCCAGCTGCGAGGAGGCGTGGCAGGCCGAGGACGACATGGATGGTGAGTTATGAAGACTACCTATATTTACTAATTCCAATTTCACTCATACTTTCTTTAAATTGGCTTATTTTCTCATCTTTTTCAGGTTTTCTAAAAATATATAAATGTTCGTGAGCTATCAACAAAAAGTCATATTTACTGCCTCTCCATCTCTCCCTTGTGGATTTCATCTTCCATTGTATTTTGATTACATCCTCACGAAGGATGAAGCCTGCATCTAAAAAAGATTGAAGAACTCTTGGCGTTATGGGAATGAAATGTTTGTGTTTGCGTGTATCACCCATCAAGATCGCACAATGCTTGCCTGGCTTTAACACGCGATAACTCTCTTCAGCTACTTTGCGCATCTCTTCAGCAAATTCTGTGATATTGTGTACACTTGATAGATCCCCTTCAACACGTTGCCTTGAATATGGGATTATGCTGGCATATGGAGGATGAGTTGCTATTAGGTCAACACTTTCATTATCGATCAAGTTAAGATTTCTAGCATCGGCTACGTAAGTTTTGATCTCTGACTCTTTGTAATCTTCATCAAGTGGTTTATAATTAAAATCGAGCCTATTTCGTGCAACCATTATCGCATCTGGATTTATGTCAACGCCTATCCCTCGTCTTTGAAGTAGTTTGCACTCCACAAGAGTTGTTCCCGAGCCAACCATTTGGTCCAAGACAAGATCATCTTTCTTCGTATAGCGAACTATAACATTTCTAGGTATAAAAGGAGACCAATTCCCTCGATAGTTTCCTATATGTGTCGCCCAATCCCCTCGATCGGGAAAAGACCAAACAGTTGTGGTTTCAGGGGCAAAATTTTCTGGAGCATACTTAGTGATTTCGTGTTTTTTTTGCAGGGGCACTTTGACATCTTCAATGACAACGTGATCGTGAGTTTTAATGAACTCTTTATATTCGGAATGCGCAACTTCTCGCATTGATGTGAACTCAGGCATTCGAACCTACCATCAGTTTTGTCGAATCGACTAGATCAAAATGAGAGTATTTAAAAAGGATCATTAGAATCTACCCCCGCCATATCGCTTTCTGGATAACTTGGAATCTATCGGACTCCCCGAAAGCATGGTACAACTTCTGCGTCTGGGAACCTTGAGGATAATTGGTCTTTTCCTGAATCATGATAAGTTCTGTCGAGACAAGCATGAACTCGGAAGTGAATTCGCCAACTTCATCCAGTTTTCTAAATTTTTCTACTTGGTCAGGTTTGAAAACCTGTAATTTTGGAGGATAGTAACTTATAGGTTTTAATGATTCAAATACGGACAGTAGATGATCCCTCATTTCAAGAGTCAATTTGGGATCGTGCGCGTATTTTACATATAATTCCACAATTAGATGGACATGGGCGGGAGTTCGTTCCCTTTTGTTTGGCTCTTTGAATTTCACTCTAAAGTCATAGCGACCCTTTCGTCCTCGTATGGTGCCAATCTCAACATCGTCTTTGGTCCTGTATACTACGTCCATAAATTCAGCCAAATCCAGCCTCTTATGATCAGATCGGATCAAGTATGGATCCTAAATAAAATTTCCGATCAATAAGTTCTAGAAAAGGGCAAAAGAAGCTTAAACTAGGCTTATTTTCAACTTTAGTTTTAAAGTTTGCACTCTTTGAACATGGGCACATGTTGGTGATATAATCTTCCGCGCCCAAACCTAAAATCGAGTTCAATGAAGTTCCAAGAACTAGCTGAACTATGTGAGAAGCTGGAGTCCACCGCCAAGCGTTGCGAGATGGTCAACCTAACCGCCGATTTTATAAAGCGTCTTAAGTTGGAAGGGGTCGAACCGGCCACCTGCATGCTCCTAGGACGACCCTTCCCCAATACGAGCGATGAACGTCTGGATGTGAGCTGGGCGACTCTTCGACATCACCGAGCGCATCACAGGCGCCAGGCGCAAGGATATGGAATCCGCCTTCGGGCGGACGGGGGACATCGGGACCGCCACCGAGATCCCGTGTGCCCCCTGCGCAAGAAGTCGTCGGCCTTTTGCATGTGGCCGGCTTTTATAAATTTTTACTGTTATAACCCCGATTATGGTAAATATCTTTAAATATTTTTAAAATACACTATAAATGGGTAAACAAAATGAAAAAAGAACAATTTTACAAGACTCTGCTCGAGATTAGAGTCGTGACGTTCGACGATGTCCTCAAGGCCGCCAAGGCACATGGCATCAGGCCCCTTCCAAACTACATCTTGGGCAAATACGTGAACAAACTCATCGAGGACCAAAAGATGTGCAGAATTCGGAGGGGGCTGTACTGGGTGCTCGAGCCGCTCGAGGATCCATCCCGCAGCTATCCGGACAAGTTCCTCGTCGGGAGCAAAATCCGCAGAGACTGTTTCCTGGGTTTCCACACGGCATTGGAGCTTCACGGGCACTCCTACTC
>CAYUMT010000095.1:0-6244 GCA_964446015.1 Hadarchaeota archaeon (SeqCode) | reverse complement strand
CACTTAGCCGACATTTTGGGGCCTTAACCCCGGTCTGGGTTTTTCCCCTCTCGGAATGGGAGCTTACCCCCCATATCCCGTCTCCAGCGGTCTACGGCGCCGATAGCTTTGGAGTTCGGCAGGGAAGCCGGGGGTTTCCCCCCATGTCTCCCCAATCGGTGCTCTACGCCATCGGCAACCTCGCGCTGGGCCTGACTGCGGCCAGCTTCGGAAGGAACCAGCTGTCACCGGGTTTGATTGGTCTTTCGCCACTAGCCCAAGGTCATCCGACCGAATTGCACATCAAGACCGGTTCGGCCCTCCATCTCCCAAAGAGAGACTTCAGCCTGCCTCGGACTAGATCACCCGGTTTCGGGTCTTCGCGCCGTGACTCCGGGCGCATTAACACCCAGTCCCTCGCCCTTTCGGGCTGCGGACCTTTTGCTTTCGCTTCGGCTCCATGGTTGAACCACTTAGCCTCGCCACGACACGAAACTCCCTGGCCCGTGATTCTAGACGGACGGCACAACCTCGATCCTCTCCACTCGTACAACCGCCTCGCGACGGCTTCCTTCGCGGAGACTCAACTCTTTCAGGCCGTGCCCAACTATCGCCACCTAGTTTCAGGCTCTTTTAACCCCCCTTCCGGGGTGCTTTTCAGCTTTCCCTCGCGGTACTGCGTCCGCTATCGGTCTCGAGCAGTGTTTAGGGTTGGGAGTTGATGCCTCCCAGCTTCGGGCACCAATTCCGAGGCGCCCTACTCAGGATTCTCCCCCTCGTACCCTGCGCAGTTCTACCTACGGGGCTTTCACCCTCTAAGGCACAGCTTTTCAGCCATTTCGGCTTCCTGCGCGAGAGATTGGAGGAAGTCCTACAACTCCACATCCCCAGTGGCTTTCACCACCAGGTTCGGTTTGCCCTTCACCGGTTTCACTCGCCGTTACTCCCGGCATCGCGGTTGCTTTCTTTTCCTCCCGGTAGTAAGATGTTTCCGTTCCCGGGGTTCCCACTCGCTTGCGCGAGCGATGGAGGTTCTCTCCATCAAGAAGTCTCATTCAGTTATCCTGGGTTCAACGGTTGCTTGCACCTACCCCAGGCGTTTCGCCGCTTGCCACGACCTTCTTCGGCTCTCGAGCCAAGCCATTCTCCAGGTGGCTTCCTAAGTTCTCTGAACCCAACTAGCACAGCTGCGACCTATGCATGGCAATCATCACTGACGTGAAATACCTGTCAGTTTTTGCCCTTAGCTGACGAAAAGTCATCGCCAGCCGCATCTGGGCGTGGTATAATCTATCAAAGCTGGTTAATAATCTTTTCCCATTTCAAAGCGTCGCCACTTTATATTTAAATGCCATCTAGTTTGCCGTGAAAGGCGAAACTTACCAACGATTTTTACAAAAAAGCGGAAGTGGACCTGCCGGGACTCGAACCCGGGACCTTCGGCTTGCAAAGCCGACGCTCTACCACTGAGCTACAGGCCCCCATTCCTCCTCGGGTTTTGCCGCTTGTATAAATTGCGCAATCATGTTTTAAAATCTAGCCTCTATTAATCAGCCTTTGCCAATTTTAAAAAACCTTTTGACAATCCTCCAACTTAAGATTACCACTTGGCCGATGGACTCTAGCTAGAACCCACGACTTCAGTTTAAAAACTTGGGCGCGCAATCGTGCGTGCACGTGACTGCTGATGGGCTTGATCTATCCTAACAAAAGATAGATGAGAGGAAGGGAAAGACCGAGCAACGCACCGAACACCACTTGGGAAAAGTTGTGCGCCCTCACTTCAAGCCTTGACCATCCAAGCACTGGAACCAAAGCGTATAAAAAGACGAACCTTACGTCCATTTGCGTAAGTAGTGTCGAAACAAGCGTGGCTGCAGTCACGTGCCCGCTTATCCCCCATCTTGACCGAAAGATTGAGAGCAGGATCATGGTGAAGGTGAGGGCAGTTGTAAAGAACACCAGTTCCTCGGAAAGCTGGAGAAATGCCCCAGATAGAAGGAAGACTGCCAACGCAACCACGGCTCCTCCGAAGCAGCTCAAATTTTCATCAGAAAAAACGGATTTTAGGGCAAAAAATGAGGCAGAGGACAGACAGAATGTGACGGTGAAGGCTATGGCGTCTCCTCCAAAATAGGGGTCGTCTTTTAACATTATCAGTGCCGCAAGGGAGGCCGAGACTATTATATTCGAAGGGAGCAGGACTCGTCCCAATTGCTCGGCCTTTCGCTTTCGATTAAACATCATTTGCCTATGAGTTAACACCTAATTATCTTTTATCTTTCTTGCACTGAACTAGGGCGATGGGGGCCGAATGAAAAGGCTATTAAGATTCAAAATTACAGATAACTGATGACCGAAGAAAATCGGGAAAAGTTAAAAACCAAGCATGAGGTATTTGATAAACTTACCAACCTCACTTTTGGTTCTTCGGTTTTGATGCTAGACGAAAGTCATTTCGAGTCCTTGATTTTCTTTAATGCGCTACTTGACGATGCCCATATTTTTGCGGTTCAGGTTCCAGAAGTCAAATTCAAAACCCACAAACTGAACCTTCAGGAACTCCCTCTGAATGACCTCAGCATTTTAATGGGAAAATTCAGACATTCTATTAAGAAGGGAATTTTAATACACCAATATTTGCCCAATCTTTTGGTTAAAGAAGACGAAGGTAGGATCCTTGCCATGCTCGAGGACTGGATGTCTAAGACGAGAGAAACTTCCCTGTTTGAAATTTACACTCTCCCGCGAGGGACCTTTCCCAATTTCGAAAGGAAACTTCAGTCCCTTTGCGATGGAACCATCACCATCAAAATCGAGAAAAAGGATGACACCTACCAATCCGCATTTACTCTGACGGGGATTTGCAAACCGGAGTATCACCTCGTAGAACACCCCTACATTTTCGAGGATGGTAAGCTCCTCATCAAATGGGGGGGAAGTTTTACCGACCAAGTTCCAAAGGGGGGTAAAGTTGAGATAGAGGAGAGGAAGAATTTTTTGAAAGAGAATTTGTATTCGCTCCAGGTAGTAGTTGGAAAGACCCCAGCTCGGTTGAACAACCAGTATGATTACATGTTGTATAGCCAAATAATCGGGAAGAGATTATCCGAAATTCAGTTACTTTTTCCAGAAATCTTCGAAGAGCTATCTGAAAAAATAGCAAAATGGGATATCGCCGACCACATAAACTTGGAAAAAGTGGATGTCCAAGAACCAAAGCCTGTTAAAAAGAGCGTTTCTTTCTTGACCCAACTTGCCCTTGGTGTGCCGACGTGGATTTCAGTTAGGTTGTTTAAAGGTTCATCGAAACATAAAGTTCCGGTAAATGTGTATTTGGCCCTTCGGGAGGCCTCTGAAGCCATCAGCGCTTCTTCGTCTTCGGGATCCGCCCCATCTATGAAAATAAACAAAACTGAGTTGGAAAATTTTTACCAGGAAATGGTCGCGAGAGTAGCCGCTGTAAAGGACATCAAGGGGCTCTCGGAAGACCCAAGATCAAAACTCGATTTAAAGTACGTCCCTAAGATCATATCACTAACTCTCGCTGCCGGTTACTTGCTTTCATCTGAAGTAAAAAGGAAAAATGGCGACGTATTTAAGGTAAGGGTCAAGGATTGTTTCATGTGCAAAGAACTAGAAGCAAAAACGCCGATATGTAATGCATTGGCAGCGACTATGACTGGAGTATGTAAAGTGGTATTCAAAGAAAAGTTTTCCTGCGATGAAACCGAATGCAAAGCAATGGGCGATAAAGAATGTGTTTTTATTTTAAAACGGATATGATTTGATATAAATACTAAAATTAGGAATACTACCATTGTAAAAGTTTTGATAATTAGGCCATTTTCACAGAATGGACGGGATTTAAAAATTGGTCCCCAATGCAAAAATATGGTCCGGGATGGACGCTTTCAATTTCTTAAAATCGTTGAGGGAATTTAAAAAGGTAAGCAAGGATTTAACACTCCTCTTGTGCAGCACCCATTTTCTCAAGTTGAAGATCCTGAGTATCCGGGCATTAAAAATCAGGGCATCTGTATCTATTTGATCGACGTACTCTCTAGCCCTTGCTATTTTTTCCACACCATTTAAAAAAAGTAAATCGGCCAGGGAAATCGCGTCTTCTATGACGCTACTGTTCATTATTTTATCCATCATTTTTCTATCCATCAAATCATTAACTGAACATATCCCCTGTTCAAAGGTGAGGAGGATTACACTGTTGATTATTTGACTGTTTAAGTCCTCCTCAAGGTCAGAAATGTCGTCATATACGAGGGTAGATTTGAAAATATACTCAGTGCCGCTATAGAGGTACTCGATGGCCTTTCTCATCCTTTGGTCAAGCCCGCCAACATTTTTCTCATAAAAACACAAATCGTAATCGAACCAAGCATTTCCAATGCTTTTTTCGGATATATTTTTCAAATAATCTGCCATTTTTATGTTAACTGCTTGGCCCGGGTTCGACCTTTGCTTAAGGGAATCTATTTGGCCATCTATCAACTTGTGTATGTCCTGCTTATACACTTCAAAGAAATGCGTGTCCATTGCATGGCACGACAATATTTGATAAGCCCAGGATGCAACCGTAATGGCTGAATTTTCGGCCCTCCTCACAATTTCATGTTTATCGCAATCGTTCAATTCAAAATCTCCCTCGGTCAAGGCCCGATCATAAATCCCCAACGAAGTTATCGCATCGTCGACGCTGTGCCATTGGTCGTTGGCGTTGTCCAGCATTTTTGTGCTCACCGAGAATGCCGTCTTTGCAAAAATGGAGCGGATGCAATCCAAGCCGCCAAAGCTATAAAGGATGGGGAAAGAGCTAATCGATGCCAAGTAGGAGCCGTAGATGTAGTGTTTTTCCTTTAGGAACTTTAATTTCTCGAGTTTTTCCACGTTCAGATATAACGGGTTCTTGGACATCTCCTGAAGCTTTCTCTTGAAATACATGACTGCCTTTTCAATTTCAAATGAGGTTCGTTTGTCGATGGAGAGATACCTCTTCATGTAAGAAAGCGCAACGAGGCCTGCTATTTTGTAAAAGAGGTTCAGACCCTCTTTTCTTTTCAATAGCGCCAATTGGACTCCTCAATCCACAAAAATTATTACTTTACTGGAGATTTAAGTTTTTTTATCCTTTTTCTTATCTGTTTCGGGACGAATTTATGAAATTGAAAAATGAGGCTAGATGAAACGATTACTCGGTTTGCTCAAATTTTGAACTATGGAAAAACTCAATCCAGAAACAAGCGTACCCTAAAATTTGGCCAAGTTCCTAAATCATGGACGATGTCCCCGTTTTAAAAATGGCTCTCGACAATCTTATCAATTATCTCATTTACGTAATAATAGATATTATGTCGTTGACAGACATCCTCCTAATAATCATAATCCTAGTTTTAATCGTTCTCCTAGTATCCCTGCCCTCCTTTCTTAGAAAAGCGCTTGGTGAAAGGGTTGAAATGGCCCCTAGCGGACCTCGGAAGTACACCAAGGATTATACTGGGGCCAGAATTGCCCCAAGCGAACTCCTCGTCGAGATATATTCCCCATTGCCGGGAGGTGAAGGGAATGTGGATTTCAGTGAAGTCAAGAGAGGTGTGGTGAGAATCAAAGTAAACGACATCGACGAGATTTTAAAAAAAATTACCGGCCTGAATCTTAAGAACGTGAAAGTGATAGTTATAGAGCCCGAGGAAGGCCCAGAGAAGAAAGAGGGTTAGTTCAATTTCGATTAACGAGTTTCAGCCTCCGGAAAATGGCTGTCTACGGGTTCGGGGAAGGATGCGCTACTCTTCCTTGCCTTCTTCTTCGATGATTAACGTTGATACCTTCCTAAAATCCACGCCCACCATCTTTTTGACAGCGGCACTTAGATCCTTAACTTTGATGAGCAGCCGCCCTTTTTCTACTTCATCAAAACTTAGATATCCCTTGATTTCGGGTAATGGGAGGTAAATCCCTCCATCTTTTCCTTCGACTGATTGTTCCTTTTTACTCATCAAAAACAAACCTTTTGCGCAAAGACTTTCTCCACGTTATTTTAGATTTTTTGTAGGTAAATACCTTGAGAGCACAATCCAGTTTGATTTACCCGTGACTAACAATTTGGTGCTGACACCTGTGTTAAAACACGATTGATGCCAGTTTTGCGGCATTCATTTCCAAAAAATCAGAGTGAGTAAGTCCGGTACCTGTACATCAAAGGAGGTGATCGAGCCGCAGGTTCCCCTACGGCTACCTTGTTACGACTTAG
>CAYUMT010000094.1:0-6304 GCA_964446015.1 Hadarchaeota archaeon (SeqCode) | reverse complement strand
CTGCACGAGGCCATAAAGGATTACCAAAAGAAGGGGGCCCAAAAATGAAAACGGAGAAATGCAAGCTGTGTAATGTTGATATCCCTGAAGAAAGATGCGTGTTCGCGATTTACACTAAAAAAATAGACGGCAAGGAATACTATTTCTGCTGCGAGCATCACGCCAAGGAGTTTGAAAGGGAATTGGCTAAAGGCCAACACAAAACTTGATCTAAACTTGCCGTTGATAAAGAATTTAAAGCGGATATTGGCGTCTACTGGGTTCTGAACTCCATGATTTAAACTTGGGAGTAAAATATCCACCGAGTCAGATGAACAGCGAGTCAGTGTTGGATCGGTACACCGCCATCATAAGCGGCAAGTTGGAGGAGCACCTCAAATCACTGAAGGATTCGGCGGGCAAATATCACCCATTTATCCTGAGGGCCTACGAGGGCCTGGAGGAGTACCTGCTCAGGAAGGGGAAGAGGCTCGCCTCGTGCAGCACACTGATGGCGTACAAGGGATATACAGGCGAGGTGGACGAGAGGATCCTTAATATCTGCGTGGGCATAGAGCTCTACAGGCACTCTATCCTCATCCACGATGACCTGGTGGACGAGGATGATACCAGGAGGGGCGGAAAGTCGTTTCACATGGCATTTGCCGATATCGGGGCGAGATTTGGTGAGGGGGTTTCGGTGTTCATGGGTGACGCGTTGTACGCGCTCTCGATGGAGGCGATAATTAACTCCGGGTTCAGGGGCGAGGATCTAAACAAGGTCATCCGACTGCTCACGGAGGATTACCGCAATGTTAACGAAAGCCAGGTTCTGGACCTGCTATTTGAGCACACGGAGCCCGATGTCGAGGAATGGTACACCATGGCGTCCAAAAGGGCTTCTTCCCTATTCAGGGCGACGATGCTCACTGGCGCTGTGTTGGGAGGCGCACCCGGGGAGGACATGCGGGCCCTGGAGGAGGCATCTGCGAACATCGGCTACGCGTTTGACATTCAGGATGATATTATAGACACATTCGCCACCGAGCAGCAGTATGGCAGGCCTCCGGGCAGGGACATAGTCAGGGGCAAAAAGCCGCTTCACATGGTATACGCGTTCCAGCTGGCTGGGCAAGAGTCGCAGAAAATAAGGGAGATAGTCGGGAAGGGCGAGGTCACCCAAGAGGGTCTGGAGAGTATTCGCAAAGTGGTGAGGGAAACAGGGGCCTTGGAGGCCGCGAAGGGCAGGTCAATGGAACATGCTGAGAGGGCTAAAGTTTTGATCAATGGAACCAAAATGAAGGAAGAATCCAAGGAGTTTTTCCGCACATTCATAGACTACACTGTGCAAAGTTTGGACTGGTACAAGTAGCCCGAAGCTTGGCGGTTCTGCAAATACCCTTGTTCTTTTCTCGACACAGTTCATTGAGGTAGAAGGACGGCCAATTAAAGATACGGGGGTGGCGCGGTTTTAGGAATTTGTACCTGAATTTGTTTACATCTTGCGGCCACCCTACACCCATCGCCTGATTATCGACAGGGGACATATATTGAAATCCAAAAACAGGAGCGTCCTTTAATTGCCCCACTGCCCAGCTATTTCAACTTCTTCAGGATGTTTTTTACTTGGATTTCAAGTTGCGGAATATCGTTTTTCAGGGTTTTCCAAATAATGTCGGGGCTGACACCAAAGTACTCGTGTATGAGCTTATCCCTCATACCCGCTATAGCTTTCCATTTGACCTCTCCGTAGTTTTGTTTGAAATAATTGGGAAGGCTTTTGACGGCTTCACCCATCACCTCTAAATTTCTCAGGACGGCATCCTTTGTTTTTTCATCCTGTTTGAACTCACTGAAGCTCATGCCCTTCGTGTAAACCCTCAACTTTTCGCAGGCATTGGCGATGTCTTAGATAAATCCTAACGTCCTTCTTCTTAGGCATAGATGACCTCTTTAAGCACGAAGGGTTTCATAATGGGCTTGAGGGCATCTGGAGTTACTATCTCCACTTTTGCCTCCAGAATCCCGCTCAGGTGTTCCTCGAGTTCTACGAGTTCAAAAAGACCTATTGGGCTCTCAAATTCGACGAGCAGATCTATGTCGCTCTTCTTCGTCTGTTCTCCCCTTGCGCATGAGCCAAATAGCCCAACGGCCCCTACGTTGAACTTGTCCCTCAAGTATGGAAGCTCCGCTTTTAACGCGCTCAGAATTTTTCCCTTAGTTTTCACGTTTTTGCCCCAGCTCACATTTTTCTTTCTTGTTTATAGCGGTGCTGTCCTGGCCCATATTGTGTTTTGCATTCCAAAATAATTCGACAAAAAATATCTTCTTTGCGACTCCCGACCATCGCCTAATTACCGATGGAGGACAAGTATTGAAATGGGGTGGGAATTTTGGTAAGGAGGATTGTCGTAGTCATTTCAGCTGCATTGGTTGTGTTGGGGCTGGCGCTCGCGTACGTCTTTTTACTGCAGGCTCCCGGGCCGACCACCGAGCCTTCGCCAACTTTGGATGGCGTCGTGATAACTCTTCCAGAGCCTCGCTACGACAGCGACGTATCGATTGAAGCGGTTCTGCTGGAGAGAAGATCAGTCAGGGAGTACACGGGCGAACCTTTGACACTTCAGGAAGTTTCACAGCTCCTCTGGGCCGCCCAGGGGATAACCGACCCGAGGGGCTACAGGACGGCGCCCTCCGCCGGGGGCCTCTACCCGCTCGAGGTCTACCTGGTGGCTGGCGACGTGGAGAACCTCAGCGCGGGCGTCTACAAGTACAGGCCACAGGGTCACGAACTCGTCAAGGTCCGCGACGGGGACATGAGGGAGGAGCTGTACGCGGCCGCTATGGAGCAAGCCTGGGTGAAGGAGGCCGCCGCCGACTTGGTCATCATGGGGGTCTACGAGAGGACGACTGTGAAGTACGGCGACAGGGGCGTCCAGTACGTGCACATGGAGGCGGGGCACGCGGCCCAGAACGTGTATCTCCAAGCGACCGCACTTGGACTCGGGACTGTGACCATCGGGGGGTTCTACGAGGGTCAGGTGGCGGAGGTCCTGCATGCTCCGGAGAATGAAAAGCCGCTGTACGTGATGCCATTGGGAAGGATGTAAAAAGTAGGCCGAACGTACAAGGATCAGAGATTGAAAATAGAGAACGAGCGTCCTGTCATTAACCTTCTCAGTTGGGGGCACTGATTAATGAGGAGGCTTGGTTACTGGCAAAATACCTACGTGGAGAGAGGAAGGCGTGGGTTCCGAGGATAGCTGTTTGATGATTAATTGTTACTTTTAGGAAAGTTATTCTTTCTTTTGTTTTATAGGTCTATATCGTGAACCACCTAAAGCAATTATTCCTAATAGTCCTAAAAACGCTGGAAAGGTGCTATCACCCATGAAGTTACCTAACAGTAGAATTGCTGCTATTACAATGAATACTATTCCAATCCAAAACATTATTTTGTTCATGCTTACAATTTAGAATTTCTGGCTTTTATTTTTAACTTAGAATCCATTTTATTTTCGTCCGTGTCGTTGTGTGTGGGGTTAAAATTTACTATTTTTTAAAGAATTTTCTAATTCTTTATACGAATCTGCGAGTACAGAACGACTTTTTGCTTCCCATCTGCTTAACGGCCTCTTTAAGAGAAAATCGTATTCGCGAAGTATCTTGCTGTTTTTTATCAGAGTAACTCTCATTACGCGATGATTAAATTCTGGTTCTGGTTTTGTTTTTACGTATTCTTTAATTTTGTTAAACTTGTTTGGGCTGAGCTTCATAGCAACTGTAGAATGAAAACTAAACTTTTTTTCAAGATCGTATGGGCGCAAACTGCAATAATCTTTGAGCTTCTTGGAAAGCTCCCATCTAAATGACTTTAATTTTTTATCCGGTTCAATGTCAATAAAAACGACGCGATTTTCCTCGAATGTTCCGAATCCTTTTACACTGAAAGTCATTATCGGTTGACTTGCGCACACTTCCTCAAAATCAGAGATTAGACTTTTTTCATATCGGGTATAAAATGGTCCTACCAAAGTGATATGGGGAACTGGGCGACGGCTCCGGACTCTAAATATTCGATTAACTTCCCTGATTAATCGTTTGAACTCGTATTTTGCCTTTCCAAAAATTCTAAGCTCTATAAGATAGTGGGTCATTTTAAGAGCCAACCAGCTGACTTTTCTTGTAGTCATAATATTTTTCTATAATTTTTTTAGTTGTACGAGAAATTCGCAGATCGCATCCTGGCGTGTAATATGCTAAATGCTTGACTTCCTTCCGAGGCCTGGGTCTTCCCGAGGCTTTGATTAGAACAACCGTATGGAGGTCTTGAAAGTAGCCCCCATGATATGACCTGTGAACCCCACCTACATGCCTGAACAGTAGTTTTGCAGAATGAGGTTCCAATCCAGTTTCTTCTTTTAGTTCCCTCATTGCAGCGACTGTTCTGGTTTCGTTTCTATGGGCTTTCCCACCGGGCAAGATGAAGAGTTTACCCCTTCCCGAGGTCACCAAAATACCCTTTTTGTATTCTACGATGGCCGTTCCCCTTCTGCGTTTTCTTATGTAAGTCATATTACGCATCGAAAATTTCTTTAGGTTTGTAACTTTCTTGACCAGCAAATTCTAAATAATTTAGCTTCTTAAATCCATGGGCGGATGCAACGATTTTCCTTGGAAATCTCAACAATCTCTCGTTGTATCTCTGAACGGACCTATTGTAGTCCAATCTAGCATACCGGAGTCTTGATTCAATTTTAGAAATGCTTCCGCGTCCCATCAAACTACGATACAACCTATCCGCCTTAACTCTGGGATAACGCTCAAAAACTGCTTGAATCTTAAATAGGTTGGTCTCGTTTTCTGCTTCTTGAACTTTTTTAACTTTCGTGTTTAAATCCTTGTCCTTTGTCCATCGGCTTCTCGCTTCAATGGTGTCTTTGATTGTCTTATATTCGTGAATACTGTATTTTTTAGCAACTTCCGCCAGGGCATTTATCATGTCAAATCTTTGTTGCATAACTACGTCAATGTCTGCGAATGTTCTCTCTGCTTTTGTTTTCCAATAAATGAACTTATTGTATATGGAAATCCAGCTCTTGATTATTATTAGGACCGCCCCCACCAAAACTAAGATCCAAATCAAATCAATTATTTCCATTTTAATGAACCTCGAAATAATCCTTTTCTTTTAAATTCTTAGGTTTGATATCTGCTTTAAAATATTTAATCATTTTTTTAATGGCTTCTTGCTTAGTTTTTAAACTGTTAACTAATTTGAATATCTCTACAGTTTTGTCCTCTTCTTTATCTAAGTCAACTTGTATTTTAACCATTATGTATCATCATGTATCATGGTAATATATGGTAGTATTTAAACCTTTTGAACGGGTCTCAATCTGTAAATCGACGAGCTATTCTACAAGCTGTATGGGATAACCTAAGAAGAAAAGAGAATCGTTGGTGAAAGTTTGAAGTAGTACGTTCCGTCGTTCGTCGTGGGTTTGGGGGTTAAATTTTAACTTTTACTGGACTTACAGGCAAGCTTAACTAAATAATCTTTTTTTAAAAAGAATTAAATGGCACAGGATTTTAGCTCACATTTAAGGCGCTGAACGAATTTTACATCATGGGGGTCCGAGATTTTGGTTAGTATAAACAAGCCCCTGAACCGGGCGTTCGCGCTGACCTTCGCCCTGATCATAATCGTCTGGATGGGCTGGCAGATGGTCAAGGCCTTCGCGGAGGGCCAGATCCCGGTCGACATCCACCCCGCGATAGTCGTGGTCTTCATCTATTCCACCCTCATGGTCGGGTACCCCGTCATCGTCTTCGGCCTGTTGCGGGAGGTGCGCAGGCCTACCCTCGTCTTCAGGCTCGACCGCAACTGGCGCTGGCTGGCGGCGGGCGCATTCCTGCTCGGCATCTTCGTCCTGATCAACGCCGTCCAGGCCACCCTGGAGGGGCAGACCCTCGGCAACTGGCTCCTCGGCAGCTTGGTCATGGAGACGAGCTCCTTCGCGCTGCTGTTCGGGATACTCTTCATGACGCGCTCGACGCCGCAGCGGTCCACCAGCTACCGCGTCATCCTGATCGGGGCGGTGCTCTTCGAGGCCCTGCTCCCCCTGCTCACCTACGCGCTCGCCGCGGTCGGGATCTACTCCGGCGGCCCGCTGGCGTACAGGAACTTCTGGACCGAGGCCGTCCCGAAGCTCTGGTTCTGGTGGGACCTCACCTCCGAGCTCGTAATCCTCGGCGGGGCGCTCTGGCTACTGAAAAGGGGCAAGGGATAGAGTTTTCCGGCTTTAGCCGGTCCAGTAAAAGG